>CAZMKH010000284.1:0-2125 GCA_964566455.1 uncultured Campylobacteraceae bacterium
AGTGAATAGTTTCTGTCATATCCAATGGCTTCTTTGAGTGCTTCAATGCTCAAAAAAGTAAGACTGTCTGCCCCCATATAATCTCTTATCTCATCTTTTGTTTTATTGGCACTCATAAGTTCATCAAAGCTTGGTGTATCTATACCATATCTGCAGGGGTATTTTATCTCCGGAGCGGCTATCATCATATGTACCTCTTTTGCTCCTGATTCTCTTAGCATTTTTACTATCTGCCTGGAAGTAGTTCCTCTAACCAATGAATCATCCAAAACTATTACTCTTTTACCATTTATCTTCTCTTTTATCGGAGAGAGTTTTAGTTTTACTTTCATATCTCTAAGCTCCTGGGTCGGCTCTATAAAAGTTCTTCCCACATAGTGATTTCTGACTATTGCCAATTCAAAAGGAATCCCGCTTTTTTTAGAATACCCCAAAGCTGCCGCTACCCCACTGTCAGGAACCGGAACAACCATATCTGCTTCTATGTGAGACGCTTCATTTGCCAAAGCCCATCCTATTCTGCCTCTTACTTTATAAACACTTTTACCGTCTATCACACTGTCCGGTCTAGCAAAATAGATATATTCAAATGCACAAGGTCTGTAATCACTCTCATAAAGCTGAATGGATTTCATTTCGCCCGGCATTTCTTTGTCAAATACAAGCATTTCACCCGGTCTTATATCTCGTACAAATTTTGCTTTTACAAGATCAAACGCACAAGTTTCACTCGCCACTATATAGCCGCCGCTCTCAAGTTTTCCCAAAGACAGCGGTCTTACTCCATATCTGTCTCTTATGACAAACATTTTAGTTCTGCTTTGAATGATAAAGCAGTATGCACCTTTTATTTTTTCAAGAGCTGTGATAATTCTCTCTTTTAAATGTTTTTCCTGGCTTCTTGCTATCAGATGGACAACATTTTCAGTATCCATTGAAGTTGCAAATATAGCTCCCTCTTTTATAAGCTCTTCTCTTACTTTATCTTTATTTGTCAAGTTTCCGTTATGTACTATGGAAATTTCACCCAAAGAGTATCTTGCAAATATCGGTTGCGCATCAAGTATGGAGTCATGTCCTGCAGTAGAGTATCTGTTGTGCCCTATGGCCATATCACCCTTTAGTATATTAAATGAGTTATCATCAAATACTTCAGTTACCAGACCTCTGCTTTTTATAGTTTTTATATGCTCTCCATTGCTTGCACTTATACCTGTGGCTTCCTGTCCACTGTGCTGCATGGCGAAAAGGGCATAATAAGCTATCCTGGAGGCATTTTCATCACCGTATACTCCTACAACCGCGCACATCTTAAAGTCCTAAACAATCATTTATACTGTAAAGTTTCGGCTCTTGAGCTACTATCCATTTTGCTGCTCTTATCGCACCTTTTGCAAAAGTGTCACGACTTGTTGCGGTGTGATTGAGTTCTATAAATTCTCCGTCATTGTAAAACCCCACTGTATGGCGACCTACTATATCACCGCCTCTTAAGGCCATGATAGCTATCTCATCTTTGCTTCTTTCGCCGATAATTCCGTTTCTGCCGCTTACTCTGACTTCATCAAGTATCAACCCCCTTGCATTTGCCACACTTTCTCCCAGTGTCAGGGCAGTACCGCTTGGTGCATCCTTTTTGTGTCTGTGATGCATCTCTACAATCTCTATATCAAAATCGCTCAATGCTTCAGAAGCCAAATAAGCCAATTTGTTAAGTACGGCAACCCCCAAAGACATATTGGTTGAGTAAAGTACAGGGGATAATTTGCTTAACTCTTTTATCAAATTGTGTTGGTGAGGATTGAGTCCGGTTGTACCGATAACGAGTGGTTTTGGCACTTCATTTATCGCACATTCCAACAGCGACTGAGTACCTGCCGGAAGTGTAAAGTCTATCACTACATCAGAGTTTTCCAAGAGTGTCTTGGTATCATTTGTTACCAAAATACCTTTAGGTACTTCAAAGCTAAACTCTTCTATAGCGTGTAAAACTGCAATCTCTGCTTTGTCATCATTTTTTAAATTTTCTATCAAGAGTCTTCCGACTCTACCGGTTGATCCGTGAATTCCTACTTTTATCAATTTATTCTCCTAAAGAGTCTACATAAGATATAGCTTTTATAGC
>CAZMKH010000285.1:0-2125 GCA_964566455.1 uncultured Campylobacteraceae bacterium
GAAATAATACCATAAGTTTTATAAATAATATTTTAAAATTTCATCTCTGCTCTCAAAGGGGGTTGCTTTGATAATTTCATCTTCAAAAACGACCTCATAAGTTTCATCTGTTTTTGCTTTTGTAAAAGTGAGTATGATTTTGGCGGCAAGCTCCTTATCCTCTTTGTTAGCAATTTTGGATATCTTTGAAAAAGGTGACGGCAAACCTTCAACATCCACTGAGATCATTTTTGAATTTTTTAGCTCTTTTATTCTCTCATTTTCTTCGGCGTTTCTTCCTACTATGAGTTTTATGCCCTCTCTTAGCCTTAAGTGTCTTCCAACTTTTAAGAGCTCGATATCTTCACTCTCTAGTTTGTCATACTTGATAAAATCTCTAAGCTTGTTGGAAAACCTTTCATCAGTGAGCAGACATCCGCCTCCGGGACTCTCATAATCCTCAAATCCGTACTCTTTGGCAAGTCTTAGCTGAACTTCTCTGTTTCTTCCACTGATACCTAAAAGCTTTTCTCTATCTACCCATCCTTCAAGCTCCGGTTTTGTAGGCTCTAAAAGCTTGGCTGAAAGTGGTCTAAGGAGCAAATTTTCCTCCAAATCATTTGCAAGTTTTTTTACCTGTAAAAGTGCATCTTTTCTTTGACTCATAGGGCGCTGGGCTAAAACTTCACCTGTTATTATAAAACTTGCACCATATTTTGGCATCAAAGCTTTTGCAACTCTAATCATATTGGCATGACAATCAATACAAGGGTTAAAATTTTTACCATATCCGTACTTTGGTGAAAAAAGTATATCTTTTATGAAACTGTCTCTGATATTTACCACTTCAAAATCAGCGCCTACTATTTTGGCTCTTTTTTCAAGTATGGCTTTGTTGTCTTTGGTTGAACCAAAACCGGTATCTATAAAAAGTGCACTCACATCAATGCCTTGTTCTTTCATCAATTTAACCGATATCATGCTGTCAAGCCCGCCGCTAAAAAGTGAAATACATCTTATGTTAGATTTGCTCATATTCAACTATCTCCCCTCTTTTAAGTCTGTAAATTTTATCTTGAATTTTTCTGATATAAAAACTTTTTTTATCAAATGCTATATCGGCTCTTGCTTTTATATTTTCAAGCCTTGTTTGATAAAACTTCATAAGTATCATCCTAAGCTGTTTTTTTAGTTCGTCTTCATTTAATTCGCTTATATCTTCTCTTACCAAAATCCCCTCAAAACCTTTTTTGTCATCCCCGCCCATTACTCTTATAAACAGGTCCTTATGAACTCTAAATACATCTTCGGAAATATTATCTAAAACCATATCAAGGAATTCGGGTTTTAAAAGCAGAGTTTTGATGACAGAAAGTTCCGCCAAGTCTTCTTTTTGGGAGTTTGTTGCACTGTTTGGGATATATTTTTTTCTGTTTTGAACCCTTATAACTCTTTTGTCAATATTCAAAACTGTCGAAAGATAGCTTTTGTATTCATCTTGAAGCAGGGGTGAAAGAGTTTTTAAAAACTCTACTCCCTCTTTTAAAGCCTTCTCTTTTTCAAGAGGATTTTTCAAATTATATTTATGTGCTATTTGTTCTATTACAAAATTTGCAAAAGGTTTTGGTTCATTAAAAAGAGATTTGAGAGTATTGATATCTCCATCTTTTACCATATCGGCAGGATCTTTTCCTCCGTCAAATATAACAACGCCACCGTCTATGGAAGATGCTATAAGCATTTTACTGGCTTTAAAAGCTGCTTCTATTCCTGCCTTGTCACCATCGTAAGAGAGTATGACTTTAGGCTCGGCCCGTCTAAGAAGCGGTAAATGCTCACTCGTCAGTGCGGTTCCCAAAGTTGCCACACACTCGCTAAAACCTGCTTGATGAAGCATAATAACATCAAGATAACCTTCTGTGATGATAATTCTTCCTTTTTTTACGATGCTATCTCTTGCAAGATGATATCCGTAAAGAAGTTTTGATTTATTAAAAAGATATGTTTGTGGGGAGTTTATATATTTTGCGGGATGATTTGATATGGTTCTGCCTCCAAAACCTACTATCTTTGAATTTGGAGCATATATAGGAAAAGTTATCCTCTCTATAAGCCTGGCATAGACATTTCCTCTCTCATCTTTTCC
>CAZMKH010000286.1:0-2084 GCA_964566455.1 uncultured Campylobacteraceae bacterium
TTTTATCTATCTGTCTTTCGTACTGTAAAGGAGTTATGGAGCCTACATCAAGCTTATGAGACTTTAGCATAAGAAACTGAGTTGATGGGTCAGGCATAAAGCTGTAAACGATTTTATCTATAAAAGGTTTATGCAAAAAGTAGTTTTTGTTTGCATAGAGTTTTATATCTTTTGATACTTCAAAGCCTTTAAGTGTGTAAGCTCCGGTTCCGATGGGATGAAAGTTCAGCTTGCTTGTCATGGGGTTTTTCTCATTTTTCCATAAATGATACGGTAAAAGCCCCATCATCCAAATCTCAACAGCTTTAAAATACGGGTGTTTATAAACTACTTCAACACTCAAGTCATCTAAAGCTTTTACACTCTTTACATCCTTAAAATCATCCGCATAAGGGGTAAAAACTTTGGGTGAAGTTATAAGCTTATAGGTAAACAAAACATCTTTTGCACTAAAAGGCTTGCCGTCACTCCATTTGACATCATCTCTAAGCTTGAAAATCAATGTGGTTTTGTTTAAAAAATGATAGCTTTTGGCAAGTTCAGGTACTACTTTTCCATCTTTATCATACTTTACCAAGGCATTAAATATCCAGGAGCTTATCTCACCACTTGCACTGTCAGTTGCAAGGATGGGATTTATCCTGCTTGGGTTGGAAGATATGGCAAGATGGAGAGTTGAGCCAAAAAGATAACCAAAAATAAAAAGAAAACCTATAACAACCTTTTTCATAGCTGTATTATATCATCACTCAGTAATCAAAAGCAACTTTATAGTTAGGATCATCCTCTTCATAAGTGCAAAATTTGCCTGCATTTTTCATGATGGACTTGCACTCTTTACTTAAGTGTCTTATTTTGATATTTTTACCTGCTTCTTGATATTTTTTGCCTATAGCATCTATGGCTTCAACACCGCTTATATCCATAACTCTTGCATTTTTAAAATCAAGTACAACATTATCAGGGTCATTTTCTACATCAAACTGCTCATTAAAACTTGAAACAGAACCGAAAAACAAAGGACCGTCAAAGTCATAAACTTTTGTACCATCTTCTTGCATATAAGTTTTGGTATAAACTTTTGCATGTTTCCATGCAAATGCCAAAGCTGATATAATTACTCCGCTTATAACTGCAACAGCCAAATCATATTTGATGGTTATCAATGTAACACTTACCAATACAAAAGCATCAACTTTGGGCATCTTCGTAATCCTGGCAAAACTGCTCCATTCAAAAGTTCCGATAGAAACCATAAACATAATCCCTACCAAAATAGCTATGGGAATAATATTTAAAATATCAGTTAAAGTCGCAACAAGCAGTATCAAACCAACCGAAGCAGTAACCCCTGAGAGTCTTCCAAGTCCGCCTGAAGTATAGTTTATGATGGATTGTCCTATCATTGCACACCCCGGCATCGCTCCAAAAAAACTGCAGGCTACATTTCCCACGCCCTGTGCTACACACTCTTGATTGCCGCTTCCTCGTCTGCCATCTCCTATCTCATCCAAAACAGAGAGTGTAAGAAGCGACTCAATGATGCCTACAAGTGCCACTATAATGCCGTAAGGCAGTACCATTTCCCAAACTTTAAGGTCAAATATAAATGAGGGAATATGAAAAGTAGGTAATTTTCCTTTGAAAGCTGACAAGTCAGCCAAATCACCTACAAGTTTTGTATCCATTTGAAATATATAAACTATCAAAGTAAGTGTTACTATAGCTACAAGCCCAGCAGGAACCGCATCGGTAAATTTTGGCAAAAAATACATGATAAGCATGGTAGCAGCGATAATAGCATACATCACATATGAACTGTTTTGCAAAAATTTAAACTGACTCATCGCAATTACTACAGCCAATCCGTTTACAAACCCGTGAAGAGCCGGTTGGGGAACAAGTCTTATAAATTTTCCGAGTCTCAAAGCTCCTATGCTTATCTGCAAAAAACCTGCCAACAAAGCTGCCATTGTTATAAATTCTACTATACCGTACGATACCTGAGTATCATTAAGTCCAAGAGATTGCAGATATGTTTTTGCACTAATACCAAGACCCACAAGCACTACTGCCACCGAACC
>CAZMKH010000287.1:0-500 GCA_964566455.1 uncultured Campylobacteraceae bacterium
ATTCTATAGTTTTTGGTTTTTCATCTTTAAAACTCAACAGATGTGCACTTTTTGTTTTTTGAGTGTTTTTTTTAGAAGCATATAGCATATAAATACCAAGTTGGAAGTTTTTAAGTTTAGGGTGCTCTTTATCAAGCATAAAATCTTTTTGTTGATAAGAGGATAACGATGATTTATAATCAATGATATTTACATGTTCTTCTAAATCATCAAGCCTATCGATAAACCCTTTAATAAAACGCTTTTCTTCATCAAGCGGCTCTATGACATTAAATTCACTATCGAGCATAAACTGCTCTTCTGGGTGTGAATTTTCAAAATTATCAAACCCTTGTTCTACGTAATAATCCACAAATTTGGCAAGATGCGATTTGTCTGTACTATTAATGTTATCAAGCCCTTTTTGCAAATTTATTAAAGCAATTTTGTGATTAATATTTTCTTTGCCAATAATTGCTTGTATCTCTTCATCTTGATATGCTTGTTCGGATATAGTATAC
>CAZMKH010000287.1:510-2079 GCA_964566455.1 uncultured Campylobacteraceae bacterium
GTATACATGTAATCATATAACTCTTGTCTTGAAAATGTGTGTGGTTTAGGATTTTTTACAAAAAGCTCAAAACATTTATGAATGAGATTCCCAAGCCCTGCACTATCAAAACCTTCCTCCTCATTTTGAGGTGTTTGTAAACCCAAGACATAAGAAAAATAGTACTGCAATGGACACTTCACAAAGGTATTTATGGCTGATGCAGAGAGTTTGTCTCCTTGAGTGAACTGCCCTATATCCATGCCGTCAAACTGTGTAAATAACTTTGAAGTAACACTCTCTTGAAAAGATTGAAGCTGTGCATCTTCAAAGCGTTTGTTTTGAAGCAAAATATCTCTTTTGCTTTGTATGTCAGAAACATCAAACTCTTCTAAATTTTTATCGATGATGATTGAAGGGGTGAGTTTTCGCTTCCCTTTATATGTTGCTGTTACGATATAGAGATTTTCTCCGAGTCGTTGCATCTCTTCATAGAGTGTTTTAGAAGCTTCAAAAAGTCTATTTTTTCCAAATAATTCTGTTGCTTCTTTGGAGGTATAAAGAAAATTTTTGTTCTGTTTTGGTGGAAAATGGGTTATATCGCTACCTATGAATATAATATGCCTAAACCCATTTTGTAAACCTATAAACTTGTTTGGCTCAGTAAATAAAATTCCCTCTTTGGCCTTTGCAACCTTCAAAGATTGTTTAATGCTATCTTTTAGTTTGTCAGTATCTACTTTAAAACCAAACTCCTTTGCAAGTGTAGCTACTTGAGAAAACTTCTCTTCATATGCCCAATACTTCTCCTGCACGCGATAAAGCTTATGATTTTTCAGTTCTACATCATTTTTTGAGAACTGATAAAGTGGAATGCCCGCCGTATCGTACCCCAACATCCCATACTCTTCTAATAAATTATAAAAAAATGGTTGATATTCGCCAAAGTCACTTGTAACAATAACTATCTCATCCTCTTTTACCCCTTGTAACATCAGCTTTTTTGCTATTTTTAAAGCAACTCTTACTTCATCATAACTGTCAAAAGTACTGTTGTGATAAAGCTTGGCTCTTTTTGTCTTTTGTGTTGTTTGTAAAAGTGATGTATTAGGATTGTTCTTGATCATATCTAAAAGAGTTCTCTCTTTTTTTGAAGCAAAAAGGGAAATGTCACCAATATCAAAACTATCTACAAAAACATTTTCATATTTTTGAAGGTAATCTGCTACATGCTTTATAGCAAAATCAATACAATCTGCATAATCTACAAAGCTGTTTTGTGTTTTCAAATTGTTATATGCCGATTGCAACTGCTCTAATGCCATAGATTTTTCATCACTATATGTAAACTCTTTTATAGCAATATTATTCAGAGCCAACTCTCTAAAATACTCATCAAAAAGCTCAAGTGTCTTACTTTGTGGCAAAATATAATCAAAATAGTGCAGTTGCTTTTCTTGTATAAACTTATAAAAAAGAGATGAAACTATTTCAGAGGGAAGTACAATTCTTTCTTGATCAAAAGTCTCAAAAATTTCACTGATAAGTTGAGGCAGAGTAATGACTTGTAAAAAGTTATATTTGGAGGAA
>CAZMKH010000288.1:0-2078 GCA_964566455.1 uncultured Campylobacteraceae bacterium
AAAAATATCGCTTAAAGAGATGCCTAAAAAGCATAAAAAATCAGGTCTTACAAAGGAAAAAATTCCTCAGCCAAAAATAGCACCGCCAATGCCAAAAGGCTCACAACTTAAAAAAATTGTCAAACCGGTAAAATATGAACCGAAAAAGCCCGTGCGCAAGCCAACACTTAATAAACCAAAAAAGGTAGCGAAAAAAACACCGCCAAAACCAAAAATAGCGCCACTGCCTCCAAAAAAACCTTTTATTCCACTGCTTGCTGCAAAAAAAGAGAATAATGCGACAAAAGAGATAAAAAAAGAGCCAAAAAAACAAAAAGCACTCGCTTGGCTCTATGAAGATGTCGCCGACAAAGAAACAAAAAGCAAGAAAAAAGTTGCAAAAAACAGCAGTAGTATTTCACAAGACATTAAAGAACTTTACGGTGAAGAATTTGGGAAACTCTCTCCCGGACAACAGCAGTATATTCTTGACAACCAGGAGATCATGCGCCGCATCACGCAGCAGGTTCTCATCCGTGTAGCACGGGTCAATATTCCACGAGATCTCAATGTCAACAGACATAATGTCATAGAATTCAAACTTCATCCTAACGGCGATATGACAGACTTTAAATTTCTTTCTAAAAGCGGTTATTACATTCTCGATGACACGACTAAAGAGACTATAGAATATGCCTATAGTAGATATCCACGACCAAAAGAGACAACGCTCATTCGCTACAATGTTTTTTACAACCTTGCACGCTATTAATATTTTATACAATTAAGAAACTATTTAGGTTATAGCCATTCATCTATTCGACTTAATGAAAAATTTGGGCTCCTAAAACATTCATCAAACTTCGGTATATTAGGAATAAATAAAGGATTATTTACAGATGGCTGTAAAAAAATGCAAAAACTTCTCCAAAATGCAATTCCAAAAACACTATTTCCAAGGATTCAAGATGAGGGAATTAAGAGATATTATTGTCATGAATGCAGTGGTGGGTTTAGTTCAAAACGACGACCTAACAATCTGTAAGAAATCATTTTCAAAAAGTATGTTTACAAAAGACAAATACTCAAAGATTTAGCAGTTGAATACAATAGAAGTATTCCGCGGATAAGAAAGCAAATATTTGAATATGAACCAATAGAAAAAGTTCATACTCCAAGAGCTGTAGTGATAGTTTGTGATGCTACATTTTATGGTAAGAAAAAAGACGGGGTGCCCCTTGAGGGTATAAGATCGGAACACTCGTTTTTTACTATGCCCTTTGGGTACAAAGATATTTTATCCAAAGAAGTGCTTCTTTGGAAGCATGTACAAAGTGAATTTGGAAAAGACTATAAACAATTATTGTATAGACTTATAGATCTGGGATATAATGTACAGGCCGTCATTATTGATGCTAAAAGAGGCTTATATAAGGTCTTTAAAGAGTATCCTGTACAAATGTGCCATTTTCATCAAAAAAATATGCAAAGGTATATCACATTGCATCCAAGGTTAGAAGCAGGCAAAGATCTTCAGAAAATAGTTTCTAGACTTGCTCAAACTACAGAAAAAAACTTTACTAAAAGCTAGATGAATGGCATGAAAAAATTATTAAAAATTCATAATGGATTTACAAAAAGTTAAAGTTAAAAATGGTCGATGACTATCTTGTATCCTATAAGAAAAAATGATTATTTAGGAGCCCAAATTTTTCATTAAGTCGGAATGTAGCTTTAATCTACACCCTCTAAAAGCTTGAGTGCCCCCTTATAGATGGGCTCATCAATGAAGCCGTACTCTTCATCGCTAAAGCCGGTTATTCCCTCATCTCTATGCATCTCAAAAAGCTTTACGATCACTTTTGCTCTTTTGATCTCTTCTTCTTTGTTTATAAATATCTCATTGACCAATTTTGCCTGTTCAGGAGAGATACAGCCCTTGGCATCATAGCCCATCTGATGCTCATGCTGCAGCCATTTTTTAAAGGTTTTTGTATCTTTATACTCTTGAAAGACAAAAGAGACAGGTTTTACATGCATTGCTCGTGTTGTGATCAAAAAATGTGAAAGCATATAGTGCATTGTTGGATTGTCAAGCT
>CAZMKH010000289.1:0-2065 GCA_964566455.1 uncultured Campylobacteraceae bacterium
ATGATAGTAATACTTTGAGACCTGCTTGATGAATCCACAGAGTATCCACCGATATTATCAATTGAAGGAAACTTCACATCACTCCCTTCGGCACTTAGACTTAGTGTAACAGTGTCGCCTCTTACAACTTCACTTTTATCTACTGTGGCACTTACTTTGGCAAACAATCCTACAGATAAAATCATTAAAAATATCAATATCTTTTTCATTACTTATTCTCCCCAACCATTATAAATATTTCTTGTTAATTTTTCATTTTTCATTTTCGTCACCAATCTATATCATTTTTTTCAAGCTTATGAGGCTTGGTAGGTAGTTCAAGCGGTAAGGTTTTTGGGTTTTTACCAAGAAGTATCTGTGTCCACTTCTTCTCTTCCGCTTTACTCATAGCCTTTTTATCAACTACCTTGGCTCCTTGTGCTTGCTCTTTTTTATCACTCTTTTTTTTCTTGTTTTTTGACTTTTGAGTTTTGCTTTTTTCTTGGTTTTTTTGTTTTTGCCTTTTTTTGTTTTGTTTATTTTTATTTTGCTCACCTTTTTTCTTGTCTCTTTTTTTTTTTTTATTTTGCTTGTTGTCATTTTTTCCGTTTTTACCGGATTTTGAATTTTTACCGTCTTTATTTTTCTTTGAGTTTTTACTGTTTTTCTTGCTGTTTTTTGAATTTTTGTTTTTATTGTTTTGCTTATTTTGTTTTTTCTTTTTAAGTTTTTTTATTAGCTCAAGATTGTGCTTTGCATCCTCATCTTTTGGGTTTATCTTCAAAGCTTTTTCATAAGCTTTTATGGCTTCGTCATATTTTTTCATATATGCATAAGCATTTCCTTCATTGTAGTACTTTTTAAACATCAATGAACTGTCTTTGGAATTTATCTGTTCATACTCTTTTAAAGCCTCCTTATACTTTTTTTGCTTATACAAAGAATTTGCCAGGTCATAATGAAGCTCAGGGGCTTTTTTGTCCTTTAAAAGCTTACTGTAAAGCCTGGCACTCTCTTTGAAATCATTATTTTTATAAGAATTATCAGCCTTTTTTATCACTTGAAAGTCAAAGAGCGATGAAGCTTTTAGAGTTGGCACAAACATCATAAAAGCTACCAAAAATACAGGTGTAACTTTTTTAAGCTTTCTTCTTGGAATCGAGCTGAAACCAAAAAGCATAAAAAGCACAGCTGCCCACAAAGGATAGTAAAAGAGTTCCCTGTAGGTTTTTATCTTTTTTTCTCTTTTGTTGGTTTCATATATCTTTTGCTTGATAGCTTCTTCCAATGCTTTGATGCTTTTTCCGGTATAATCCCCCACTATATAAGCTCCGCCGCTTTTTAAAGCCAACTCTTTTATAGCTTCATTTAGTCTTGTTATGACAATATTGCCTTTTTTATCAGTCAAAACAACTCCATTTTCTTTGATGGTGCTTCCTCTTTTTGTACCTACTGCATAGATATATACTTTTATATCATGCTCCTTTGCGTAAGATATCTCCTTTGAAAAATCCCTGCTGTCTCCCCCATCACTAAAGATAACCAAAACTTTCTCTTTTTCATTTTTTAAAAATTTATTTGCAAGTTGTAACGGAGTCATCAAGTCCGTACCTTTTTGGTTTAGTGAGTCAGTATTGAGATTTTTTACCAAGTATTCAACTGTAGGAATATCTTCACTTAAAGGTGACACCAAAAATCCCACATTGCTGAAAGCCACTACTCCAAACCTGGCACTATTAAAACTTCTCATAAACTCTATGGCTCTTTTTTTGGCAAACTCCAGTCTGTTTGGATACATATCATCTGCAAGCATTGACTTTGAAACATCGATAGCAAGAAGTATATCAGTAGTGCTGCTTTTGACATTTACTTCACCCTTTGGTATAACAGGCCTTGCAAGTGCTATCGTCATCAATATCAAAGCTAAAAAAAGAAATATATTTCTTCCTTTTTGTCCAATGCTTCCATCACTTATCTTTAGTCTCTTAAGTACCTCTTTTGAATAGTATCTATCCAAAGTTGACTTGTTTGTCGCTATCAAAATGATAAGCACTAAAAGAGGTATCAGCATAAGATATAGATATTC
>CAZMKH010000290.1:0-2061 GCA_964566455.1 uncultured Campylobacteraceae bacterium
ATAGGCAGAAATTTAACCACAAAAGCAAGAGAAGCTTTAAAACTCGGTAATGATGATATCTTTGAAAGACCAAAGCAGCCTGAAGATGACGGAAGCGGATATACCCTGGCTCAAAAGATGATAGGAAAAGCTTGCGGTATGGAAGGCGTAAGACCCGGAATGTACTGCGAGCCGGTTGCCACAACTGTCGGTAGTCAAGACACTACAGGAGCCATGACAAGAGATGAGATAAAAGAGTTGGCAGCACTTAGTTTTGGGGCTGACTTTGTTATGCAGAGTTTTTGTCATACAGCAGCTTATCCAAAACCTGCCGATGTCGAACTTCAACACACACTCCCGGAATTTTTTACCAATAGAGGAGGTGTTGTTTTAAGACCTGGAGACGGTGTTATACACTCATGGCTTAATAGATTTTGTCTACCTGATACTTTGGGTACGGGAGGAGATTCACATACAAGATTTCCTATAGGTATAAGTTTCCCCGCAGGTAGCGGACTTGTAGCATTTGCTGCGGTTGCAGGTAGTATGCCTTTGAATGTTCCTGAGTCAATTTTAGTAAGATTTAAAGGAGAGATGCAACCCGGTATTACGCTAAGAGATATGGTAAATGCTATACCTTACTACGCGATAAAAGAGGGGCTTTTAACAGTTGAGAAAAAAGGAAAAGTCAATGCTTTTGCCGGTAAAATTTTAGAGATTGAAGGACTTGAAAACTTAAAAGTTGAGCAAGCGTTTGAGTTAAGTGACGCATCTGCTGAAAGAAGTGCGGCTGCTTGTACTGTAAAACTAAATAAAGAGCCTATCATAGAGTATCTAAAGTCAAATATAGCAATGATAGAGGCTATGATAGAAAATGGTTATGAAGATAGAAGAACGCTTGAGAGAAGAGCTCAGAAAATGAGAGAATGGATAGAAAATCCTGAACTTTTAGAAGCTGATGAGGATGCAAAATATTCTCATGTATTGGAAATAGATATGAGTGAGGTAACCGAGCCGATTTTGGCTTGTCCGAACGATCCTGATGATGTGGCAACTCTTAGTGAGATATTGGCTGATCCAAACAGACCAAATGGAAAGATAGATGAAGTTTTTGTTGGAAGCTGTATGACAAATATAGGTCTTTTTAGAGCTTTGGGAGAAGTTTTAAAGGGCGAAGGACCTGTTCCTGTCAGGCTTTGGATAGCACCTCCAACCAAAATGGATAAAAAAACTCTTACCGAAGAGGGGTATTACTCTATATTTGGAGCTGCGGGAGCCAGGACTGAAGTGCCGGGATGTTCACTTTGCATGGGAAATCAGGCAAGAGTGGCTGACGGTGCGATAGTTTACTCTACAAGTACCAGAAACTTTGATAACAGAATGGGAAAAGGAGCCAAGGTGTATCTAGGCTCTTCCGAGCTTGCAGCGGTAACCGCACTCCTTGGAAGACTTCCGACAAAAGAGGAGTATATGAGCATAGTTCCTAAGAAAATTACTCCTGAAATGAGAGATAAGATATATAAATATCTTGACTTTAGCAAACTCTCAAAAGAGGAAGCCAAAGAGATGTTTTCTTAAATAGAGCTTAGAGCTTAGGACTGAGAGCTTAGAGCTTTTGGTCCTAAGATATTTTTGAAATGAAAAGATTTATTTTATTATTTTTTTTGTTTTGTGCTTTACTATACTCTAAGAGTTTAAGTTGGAGAGGGGATTATGATAAAGCTCTTGTTGAAGCAAAAAATAGTAATAAAATCCTTATGGTAATGCTTGTGAAAAACAGTTGTAAAAAGTGTAATAAAGTTTTAAATGAAGTTTTTACCAATCAACCATATATAAAAAGTTTAAACCAAAAAGTAGTAGCAGTGCTCATAAATAAAGATTATAAAAACTCCTACCCTATAGAGATGTACTATACGACTGTTTATCCGACTCTGTTTTTTGTAAATCCAAAAAATGAAACTTTTATAAAAGAGCCAGTATATAAAAATATTACAAAAAATGATCTAATGTTTTTCAAATAGCTTCTTTATGTTTTTGCATACTTAACCATAGACCCAAACCTATGCCAATACCGCCTAAAAT
>CAZMKH010000291.1:0-2033 GCA_964566455.1 uncultured Campylobacteraceae bacterium
CAAGACATTTGATAGCGGGATTTGTTCAAAAATCTTTTGATACTCTTTTTCCTGTAGGAACGCTTAGTGTGAATGTGCTTGGGAGTTTTATTATAGGATTTATGGCTATGTATTTTTCCCAAGTCGTTGC
Organism: uncultured Campylobacteraceae bacterium; assembly: GCA_964566455.1. GTDB lineage: Bacteria > Campylobacterota > Campylobacteria > Campylobacterales > JALSKU01 > JALSKU01. Next base: position 131 of record CAZMKH010000291.1, read on the forward strand.
ACCTGAATATAAAGCACTTGTTATAACGGGTTTTTTGGGTGCTTTGACAACATTTTCCACATTTTCTCTTGAAAATGTCAATATGCTTCAAGATGGTGACTATTTAAGAGTGGGATTGAATATAGCTTTAAATATAACTCTTACCATTAGTGCCACCATGTTGGCCATAATAATCTTCAAAAAAATATATACTTGATAGTATTGCTATCAAGTATTCTTATAAAAAATATTTAGATATATTTACAAAATAGATAATTTTTGCTATAATTTCACAAAATTTAAACAGAAAGGATAGCAAAATGTCAAAACATAAGTTTGATACTGAGATAAATCAACTACTTGACCTCATGATTCACTCACTTTATTCAAACAAGGAGATATTTTTAAGAGAACTTATCTCAAATGCTTCCGATGCCATAGACAAACTTAAATTTTTAACTATAAGTGACGAAAGATTTAAAGATCTCTCTTTTGAACCTCGTATAGAGATAGAGGCTGACAAAGATAAGAAAAAACTTATAGTTAGAGATAATGGTGTAGGAATGAATGAAGAAGATCTTGTAGAACATTTAGGTACTATTGCAAAAAGCGGAACTAAGTTATTTTTATCTCAATTAAGTGGGGATGCCAAGAAAGATTCATCTTTGATAGGGCAATTTGGTGTAGGTTTTTACTCAGCTTTTATGGTTGCAAAAAAGATAGAAGTTATAAGTAAAAAAGCTGGAGAAGATAAAGCTTATAAATGGATTAGCAGCGGTAACGGTGAGTATGAGATAAAAGAGGCCAAAAAAAAGACCCAGGGAACTGAAGTTATACTTCATTTAAAAGAGGGTGAAGAGGAATTTTTGGATGATTGGACGATAGAGAGAATAGTTAAAAAGTATTCCAACCATATCCCGTTTCCTATATATCTTTTAAAAGAGGAAGAAAAAGAGGGTAAAAAAGAGAAAAAATTTGAGCAAATCAATAAAGCTTCAGCTCTTTGGAGGCTAAACAAAAATGAAATAACTGACGAAGAGTATATAGACTTTTATAAACAATTAACAGGTGACAGCAATGACCCACTTCACTGGGTACATACCAACGCAGAAGGTACACTGGAGTATTCAACGCTCTTTTATATTCCATCAGTTGCTCCGTTTGACCTTTTTAGAGTTGATTATCAGCCCGGAGTCAAACTGTATGTCAAAAGGGTATTTATAACCGATGATGACAAGGAGCTTATGCCAACATATTTGAGATTTGTCAGAGGCATCATTGACAGTGAAGATTTGCCTTTGAATGTAAGCAGAGAAATACTTCAGCAAAATACAATACTTACCAAGATCAAAAAAAGCTCAGTCAAAAAGATACTAAATGAGCTTAAGAAGATAAAAGAGAAAGATTTTGAGAAGTATTTGAAGTTTTGGAAACTGTTTGGAAAGGTTTTAAAAGAGGGAGTTTATACTGACTTCGAAAACAGAGACTTGCTTCTTGAATTGATGCTGTTTAAATCAACAAAAAGAGACAATGTCAGCTTCAAAGAGTATAAAGAGGCCATGAAAGAGGGGCAAAAATCTATCTATTATATAACTGGAGAGGATGAGAAAATGCTTAAAAACTCTCCTTTGATCGAGAGTTTTAAAGCCAAAGATATAGAAGTTCTTATCATGGATGATGAAGTTGACTCCCTTATCATGCCAATGGTAACAGAGTATGATAAAACTCCTGTGAAGTCAGTATCAACAAGTGATATTGATGAAGAGCAAAAAGATGAAAAGAGTGAGGAAGATAAGAAAAAAGCTGAAGAGTTTTCCAAAATTCTTGTCAAAATGAAAGAGATACTAAAAGATGAGGTAAAAGATGTAAAACTAAGCTCAAGGCTTAAAGAGTCTCCGGCTTGTATAGTTTTTGACAAAAATGA
>CAZMKH010000292.1:0-2032 GCA_964566455.1 uncultured Campylobacteraceae bacterium
ATGGCAAACTTTTTGGGCATATTACAAAGCGAATGGGCGGGAGCTCAGGCATTTAGCAGTTTTGATACCTATCTTGCACCTTATGTATTTAAAGACAAGCTATCGTTCAAAGAGATAAAAAAAGCTATAAGAAGCTTCGTTTACAATCTAAACGTACCTGCCCGCTGGGGACAAAGCCCATTTACCAATATCACCATAGACTGGACCGTTCCAAGCGACTTAAAAGACCAAATCCCCACAAGAAACCAAGTCCATCTTTTTAAAGATGTAAAGGATAGCGAACTTTTGGAAATTGCAAAGCAAAGAGGTGTTAACAATCTAACCGATATGACATATAAAAATTTTCAAAAAGAGATGAATCTTATAAACAAAGCTTACTATGAAGTGATGACTGAAGGAGATAAAACAGGTCAACCTTTTACTTTTCCGATACCTACAGTAAATATCACAGAGGATTTTGACTGGTATGGAGAAAATACAGACCTTCTTTTTGAAAATACAGCCAAAATCGGCTCAAGCTACTTTCAAAATTTTATAGGCAGTCAGTATATAAGGGATGAAAACGGAAACCTGGTCGAAAACCCCGAAGCCTACAAGCCCGGAGCAGTAAGGAGTATGTGTTGCAGGCTCCAACTAGACTTAAGAGAGCTTTTAAAAAGAGGCGGCGGACTTTTTGGAAGTGCAGAAATGACAGGTAGCATAGGTGTAGTTACCATAAATGCCGCAAGACTTGGATATCTTTATAAAAATGACAAAGAGGCTCTTTATAAAGAATTAACCAGACTAATGGATTTGGCAAAATCAACTCTGGAGAAAAAAAGAGTTTTTATTCAAGAGATGTATGACAGGGGACTATATCCATATACCAAAAGATACCTTCCGGGATTTAACAACCACTTTTCAACCATCGGAATAAACGGTATCAATGAAATGATAAGAAACTTCACAGATGACAAAGATGATATTACAACAGCATTTGGAACCGAATTTGCTTTGGAAATGTTAGAGTTTATGAGAGAAAGACTCAAATCCTATCAAGAGGAGACAGGCAACTTGTATAACCTTGAAGCTACTCCGGCAGAGGGTACTACTTACAGATTTGCCAAAGAGGATAAAAAAAGATATCCAGATATCATTCAGGCAGGTTTTGGAAAAAATATATACTATACAAACTCATCCCAACTGCCCGTAAACTATACTGAAGATCCTTTTGAGGCTTTGGATATGCAAGATGAATTGCAGTGTAAATATACAGGAGGGACTGTTTTGCACCTATATATGAGTGAGAAAATAAGCTCACCGGAGGCTTGCAGAAAACTTGTAAAAAATGTTATAAGCAATTACAGACTGCCTTATATCACAGTCACGCCTGTTTTTTCGGTATGTGAAAAACATGGCTATATAAGTGGTGAACATGAGTTTTGTCCATACTGCGACGAAGAGTTGATAAAAGAGGCTGAAAAAGAAGGTAGGATTTAGATTTGGGTTTTTCTAATCACGAATCACGAGTTACTAATTACGAAATAATGGAGGAAAAAATGACTAGAAAAGAGATACTAGAAAAATTAAAAGACAAAAGAACAAAATGTACTGTATATACCAGGGTTATGGGTTATCACAGACCTGTAGAGAGTTTTAATATAGGTAAAAAAGGTGAACATAAAGAGAGAAAACATTTTAAAGAAAACCCTACCGTAACACTACAAAACTGTGCATAAGATACTTTACGATATCACCAAATTTACAGCACTAGACTTCGAAGATCATTTAAGTGCAGTATTGTGGTTTGGCGGGTGCAATATGAGATGCCCCTATTGCCACAATGCAGATATAGTCTTTGGAAAAAATAGTATCCAAAAAGATGAAGCTATAAATTTTTTAAAAAGCAGAATTGGTAAACTTGAAGCTGTGGTTTTTAGCGGTGGAGAGTGCACTTTGTATAAAGAGTTACCCTCCTTAACCAAAGAGATAAAAGAACTTGGCTTCAAGATAAAGATCGATACTAACGGTACAAACCCTGACATCTTAAAAG
>CAZMKH010000293.1:0-2010 GCA_964566455.1 uncultured Campylobacteraceae bacterium
TTTCCAAGATAACTTCTTTACTTTTTAGTTTATTTTGGGTATAATTGCCACTTCGTAAAATGGCTCTTAAAATAATCCCTCTGTGATTAAGAGTCACAAATCAAAGCTTTAGGGCTTATAGAGGCATGATAAACTTACTTTATTCTGCTTTTTACCCCTATATGCTAATATATCTTTAAAGGAAACAAATGACAGTTGTAAGACTAACTAGAATGGGTAGAAAGAAAAAACCTTTTTACAGAATCGTTGTAACAGACAGCAGAAGAAGAAGAGATGGCGGATGGATAGAATCTATCGGATATTACAACCCTTTGACTGAACCTGAGACTATCAAGTTTGATGCTGAGAGACTTGAGTATTGGAAAAGTGTCGGCGCAAAACTTAGTGACAGGGTAAAAAAGATAACTCAAAGTAAATAAAATGGTTGAGGATTTTATAAGAGAGTTTACTCTTCTTTTGGTTGACAAACCTGAACTTGTTACTATCGAAAACAAAACTGTAGATGATAGTTACAGTGAGATCACCATATATGCACACAAAAGTGATACAGGCAAACTCATAGGAAAAGAGGGGAAAATGATAAACTCTCTAAAAACAGTTATATCCGGCTGCAAAGCAAAAGACAACAGATCATACAAAATCATGGTAAAAGCGATTGAAGAGCAGTGATGAACTTTTGAAAATTGCCCAAATAGGGAAGAGTGTAGGATTGAGGGGTTTTTTAAAACTCCACCTGCACACTGACTTTCCTGAGCAATTTAAAAAAAACAGTCTCTTTTATCTTTCAAACAAGGAAGAATTGGTTATAGAAGAGTATAACCGTCAAAGAGGCATTGTCAAATTTGCCGGCTTCAATGACAAAGAGAGCGCTTCAGCACTTACCAATCAATTTTTATATACTACTTTTAAACAGAGTCAGGAAAATTGTTCTTTAAATGAGGGAGAATTTTTTTGGTTTGATTTGATGGATGCTTTGGTTTTGGAAAACGAAACACTGCTTGGAAAAGTGACAGACATTCAAAGATTTGACCCAAATGATTTTCTTATAGTCCAAACCGATCAAAAACTTTTGGATATGTCTCTGCCCAAACAATTCCTTATCCCCTATATAGAAAGATTTATTATAAAATTTGATAAAGAAAATAAAACAGTTTACACAAAAGATGCGCTAGAACTACTGAAAAACTCATGAAATTTACATTTGTAACTCTTTTCCCACATCTCATACAGCCTTACTTTGAAGATTCTATACTAAAAATTGCAATCCAAAAAAAACTTATAAAGACAGAGTTTGTAAACCCCAGAGATTTTACAAAAAACAAGCACAACAAAGTCGATGATGCCCTTATAGGCGGAGGAGCAGGAATGCTTATGACTCCTCAGCCTCTTGATGATACCATCAAATACATAAAAGAGCAGGATTCAAATGCATATATCATCTTCTTGACTCCAAGCGCCAAATTGTTTAACCAAAAAGATGCAAAAAGACTTAGCAAAAAAAAGCATATTGTATTTGTAAGCGGAAGATATGAGGGAATAGATGAGAGAGTTATAGAAATGCATGCAAACGAAGTTTTCAGTATAGGTGATTATGTACTTACAGGAGGCGAACTTCCATCACTGGTAATGTGTGATGCTATCAGCAGAAACATCCCCGGAGTACTGGGAAACAGTTCTTCTCTTGAAGTAGAAAGCTATGAAAATCACCTTTTGGAGGCTCCATCTTTTACAAAACCAAATATTTTTAAAAAAAAGTGGGTAATTAAAGAGTTTTTAAAGGGAAATCACGGTAAAATTGCAACCTTAAAATATGATTTATCGCTTTTAAAAACAAAGTATCATAGAACTGACTTGTACAAAAAGCTAAAAACAGAAGGAAAAGACCATGAGAAATAGATATGTAGAAGCTTACGAGCAAAAGCAATTTGAACAAAAAAATATACCTGATTTTAGAGCAGGTGATACACTAAGAGTTGCCGTTACCATCAAAGAGGGTGATAAAACAAGAAT
>CAZMKH010000294.1:0-2006 GCA_964566455.1 uncultured Campylobacteraceae bacterium
AATGGTGTAAAAGATATAGAGCTTGAAAGTTTTGAATATGATGATGTGTTTATCGAGCATGGAAGTACTAAAGAGGTAGAAAAAAGTCTAGGGTTGCTTCCTGAGCAATTAGCTAAAAAGATAACAGATAGTAATAGTTAGTAACTTATGCTACCAACTATATACTACCCGCTAGATACTACCTATTTTTATAGTTCTTCAGCGTGTTTTTCTAGATACTCAGCAACACCGTCAGTAGAAGGCTTCATACCCTCTTCACCTTTATGCCATCCAGCAGGACAAACTTCACCGTACTCATTTGTAAAGAGCATTGCATCTACCATTCTAAGCATTTCATCTATATTTCTTCCAAGAGGCAAGTCATTGATAACCGCATGTCTTACAGTACCATCAGTATCGATCAAAAATGAGCCTCTAAGAGCTACACTTTCATTTAAAAGTACATCAAAATCCCTTGCTATTTGCTTGTTTAAATCAGCAACCAAAGGATATCTAACCTGACCTATGCCACCCTCTTCAACAGGGGTATTTTTCCATGCAAAGTGTGAAAACTGAGAGTCAACGGAAACTCCTATCACGTTGATACCTCTACTTGTAAACTCATCAAGTCTGTGATCAAATGCAATGATCTCAGATGGGCATACAAAAGTAAAATCCAACGGATAAAAGAATACTACTGTACCTTTTTCTCCAAAGTTTTCATATAGATTAAAATCATCCACTATCTCGTTATTTCCCAAAACCGCAGTTGCAGTAAAATTTGGCGCTTTATTTGTTACAATCATTTTTTCTCCTACTAATTGATAAATTTTATTAACAATGAAATTGTATCATAATATTATTAAATAAGTTTTTAAAATATTTTTTAGATGTATCAAAGAAGTAAATTTAAATAATTTTTGGTATAATGCCGTAAATATTATAATAATTAGGAAGTTAAATGGCTAAGAATTTTTTATTTACAAGTGAATCGGTTACTGAAGGTCATCCTGACAAGATGGCAGATCAGATAAGTGATGCAGTACTTGATTATATCATCTCAAGAGATACCAAGGCGAGGGTTGCCTGTGAAACTCTTTTGTCAAACGGATACTGTATCATAGCGGGCGAGATAAAAACAACCGCTTATGCTCCTATGCAGGAAATTGCCAGAGAGGTGATAAGAAATATAGGATATACTGATGCAAACTTTGGGTTTGACTATAGAAGTGCAGGTGTGTTAAATGGTGTAGGCGAGCAAAGTCCTGACATAAACCAAGGAGTTGATCAAGCAGATGGTGAGATAGGAGCAGGGGATCAGGGTCTTATGTTCGGATATGCGTGTAGAGAAACTGATACATTAATGCCGCTTCCAATATATCTTGCTCATAAATTGACTCTAGGATTGGCAGCAAAAAGAAAAAGCGGAGTTTTACCATTTTTGAGACCGGATGGAAAGGCACAAGTGAGTGTAAGATATGAAAACGGTAAACCAAAAGCTATAGATACTATAGTTATATCTACTCAGCACTCACCTGATGTTCCCTATACAAAGCTAAAAGATGCTGTTATTGAAGAGATAGTTCTTCCTGTATTACCTAAAGATATCGATTGTGATAATATAAAATATCATATTAACCCTACAGGAAGATTTGTCATAGGAGGTCCACAAGGTGATGCGGGACTGACCGGAAGAAAGATCATAGTAGATACTTACGGAGGCTACTGCCCTCACGGTGGTGGAGCATTTAGCGGTAAAGATCCTACCAAAGTAGATAGAAGTGCGGCATATATGGCGAGATATATAGCTAAAAATCTTGTAGCAAGCGGAGTTTGTGACAAAGCTACCATACAACTGGCTTATGCCATAGGTGTAGTAGAGCCGGTTTCTATTATGGTAAATACTGAAGGTACTTCAAAAGTCGATGATGAAAAACTTGAAAAGTGTATAAGAGAAGTTTTTGCTCTTACCCCAAAGGGTATCATTGAAGAGCTTGATTTGTTAAGGCCGATATATTCTAAAACTG
>CAZMKH010000295.1:0-1996 GCA_964566455.1 uncultured Campylobacteraceae bacterium
ACAAAAGCTGCTGTTGAAGAGGGTGTTGTTATAGGTGGCGGTGCTGCTCTAATCCAAGCCGGAAGCAAAGTAGAGCTAGGTCTTGAGGGTGATGAGGCTATAGGTGCCGCTATCGTTCAAAGAGCACTAAAAGCTCCGCTTAAACAAATAGCTGAAAATGCCGGCTTTGACGCAGGTGTTGTAGCAAATGAAGTAGAAAAATCAGACAACCCTAACTACGGCTTCAATGCCGCAAACGGTGAATATGTAGATATGTTTGAAGCAGGTATCATCGATCCTGTAAAAGTTGAAAGAGTTGCACTTCAAAATGCAGTATCAGTTGCAAGCTTGCTTTTGACAACAGAAGCTACAGTAAGTGATATAAAAGAAGACAAACCGGCCCCGGCAATGCCTGACATGGGCGGCGGAATGGGCGGAATGCCTGGAATGATGTAATATAAGTTGGTCGCACTTTTTAAAAGTGCGACCAATACTCTACAAATAGTATCCCTTAATAGTCTCCGTTTTAATCATTTCATTTTCATTTCATTTTCATCCTGTATTATTTCATAAATTTATCATAAAGGATGAAAAATGAAAACCTTAAAATTCATTTTAGCCATAGTTATACTTTTTGGACTGATACAGCTCATACCTTACGGCAAGGATCACTCCAACCCTGTCGTAACAAATACACCAAAATGGAACAATCCGCAAGCAAAAGTACTCTTTCAAAGAGCATGTGCGGATTGTCACTCTTATGAGACAAAGTGGCCGAAATATGCTAACATAGCACCTATATCATGGCTTATTATGTCAGATATTCAAGAAGGAAGAGACCATTTTAACATATCTAAAAAAGTCAGCAAAAAAGATATAAAAGAGGCAGTAAAACAGATAAGAGAGGGTGAAATGCCGATGTGGATATATACTCTTATGCATAAAGATGCAAGACTGACCGATCATGAAAAAGAGACCCTGATCAAAGGTTTAAAATCACTTGTTCAATAGTATAAATTTTTAAAAAGGTTGACATGCTAACTTCAAATCAAAATATTTTTTTAGAGATAAATAACTTAGCAGGCAAAAGTCATTTGCTTGATTTGATAATGAAAATGGCAGCAGAGTATTTGCCATATCTTTTTATAGGGCTACTTTTTTATCTATGGTTTAGCGAGAGAAAAAATGAAGCTTTATATGCAGGCTATGCTACAACTCTTGGGGTATTGACCAATCAAATAATAGGTCTGTTTTACTTTCATCCAAGACCATTTATGGATCATCTCGGCACTACCCTTCTTTCTCACAAACCAGACAGTTCATTTCCTTCAGACCATACAACTTTTACTCTATCTATAGCTCTTATGCTCATAACATTTAAAACTACAAGAGCTATAGGCATCATTACAACTTTTCTTGCATTATGGTGTGGAATAGCAAGGGTTTATGCAGGAGTTCATTATCCTTTTGATATACTCGGCTCTATTGTTGTTTCTATTATTGCTGTGATGATTATTGCCATGTTAAAAAGCAGACTTATTGCAATAAACAAACTTATCATATCTGTATGGTATAAAACTTTTAAGGCTTAAAATGTCTGAAATAGTAGATTTTTTATTAAATACCATAGGTCAAATGGGATACTTTGGTATCTTTGCTTTAATGTTTTTGGAGAGTTCATTTTTTCCGTTCCCTAGTGAAGTGGTGATGATACCTGCTGGTTATCTTGCATATCAAGACAAGATGAGTATAAGCTTGGTTTTATTTTTTGGCATATCAGGCTCATTGGCAGGGGCTTGGTTTAACTATCTTCTTGCTTCAAAATTTGGAAGGAAGTTTTTACTAAAACTTATGAGTAGCGAGAAAGTACAAAAACTTGAAGTATTTTTTGATCATCACGGTCATATATCTACTTTTACAGGCAGACTCATACCCGGCATCAGACAGTACATCTCTTTTCCGGCAGGATTAGCAAGTATGAATGCATGGAAATTTAGTATCTATACTATTTTAGGAG
>CAZMKH010000296.1:0-1992 GCA_964566455.1 uncultured Campylobacteraceae bacterium
TCAGGTCCTTTTTGGTATGTATAACTCGCTCCCCCGCTTACTACTGAACCTCCGGCGGCCAAGTGAGCAGCTTCATGGGCTCTTACATGAGTATCTCTTTGTTGAAGTTTTATAATTTGCTCTTTTTGAGCCTCAGTTAATTCATTTGGATTGTTACTGTTTTTCTTATCTGTTTTATTGTTATCATTTTTTGAGACAATACTCTTACTCTCTGTATTGGAATCACTTTGATTTCTAGCAATTTTTGTATAATTATATGTACTGTTTATGCCATCTATTCTCATAATCAAAATTATATCATATTTTCAGGAAAACTATCTGTAAAAAATGATAAAATAGTTTCATATTTTATTATCGCACCCAAAGGAGTATTATGGAATTTAAGAGCAGTAATGATGTGATAGATTATATAAATAAAAAAAATATACAAGAGATTAAAGTAGCGGCAACCGATATTGACGGGGTTTTACGGGGAAAATATATAAGCAAAACAAAGTTTTTCTCAGCTCTTGAAAGCGGTATCGGTTTTTGTGATGTTATTTTTGGCTGGGACAGCAGTGATGAACTCTATGACAACTCCAAGGTTACAGGCTGGCATACGGCATATCCTGATGCCTTAGCTTCTATAGATATAAAAAGTGCCAGAGAACTACCCCTGGAGGAAAATACACTTCTTTTTTTGATGGATTTTGAAAAAAATCCTCCACACAAAGATGTTTGCCCTAGGTCACTTCTTAAAAGAGTAATAGAGTACGGCAAATCTCTTGGAATTTATTTTAATGCAGCGGCAGAGTTTGAATTTTTTCTTTTTGATGAAACAATGCACTCTTTAAGAGAAAAAAATTATACCGACTTAAAGCCGTTTACTCCTGACATGTTTGGATACTCAATGATTAGAAACAGTGTACACAGCGAATTTTATCAAGAGTTGCTTACACTTTGCAGGGATATGGATATGGAGCTTGAAGGTATTCACACCGAAACAGGTCCCGGCGTCATTGAAAGCGCAATAACACATGATGAACTTTTAAAAGCTGCAGACAAAGCGGTACTATTTAAAACTTTCACAAAAATATTTGCTCAAAAAAGAGGACTGAGTGCTACTTTTATGGCAAAATGGTCCAATGACTACCCGGGTCAATCAGGTCACTTACATATTTCTGCCAAAGATAAAAACGGTAATGCTCTTTTTTATGATACAAAAAATGAGCAAAATATAAGTGATCAAATGAGATGGTTTATTGGCGGACAGCAGCTTTTGATGCCGGAACTTCTTAGTATGATAGCACCTACTTGCAACTCTTATACCAGGCTGATACCAGGATTTTGGGCGCCTACTCAAGCTACCTGGGGCATAGACAACAGAACCTGTGCCATTAGAGCCATACCCGGCAGTGTTAAATCCCAAAGAGTAGAGTATCGCGTAACCGCAGCAGATATAAATCCTTATATCGCTCTTAGTGCGGCAGTTGGAAGCGGGTTGTGGGGAATAGAGCATAAAATAGAGCCTACAAAACCCATAAGTGGAAACGCTTATGAAGTAACTCTGCCTAAAAAGTTTCAATTTCCAAGAACTCTTTTTGATGCTGCTCAAAGATTGAAAAGCTCTAAAATTGCAAAAGAGATATTTGGTAAAACTTTTGTAGAGCATTATGCGATGAGTAGAGAATGGGAAGAGAATGAGCAAAAAAAAGCCATAACTGATTGGCAACTTAAAAGATATTTTGAAATAATTTAAGTTTTATTTCATTTTTTACCGGTTCTGACGGCGTTAAATTTTTGTATGACGCAAAAATAGCCGTCAGCCTCGGAAAAATTGCACGGATGCAATTTTGAGAATGAGGTAAATACTGGAATAAAACTTAAATTTATAGGAGAAGATATGTCAACATTTAAAACTATTACACCTGTGGATAACTCTGTTTATTTGGAGATGGATTATAACAGTAAAAATGATATAAATACTACTTTGGAGCTTGCAAAAAAAGCAGG
>CAZMKH010000297.1:0-1986 GCA_964566455.1 uncultured Campylobacteraceae bacterium
TTAGAATCATTATTTTTAATATTATTATTCTATCATCTTAACCATAAAAACTAAATCTCAAGTCCTTCTTTTGAGAATATTTTGTATCTTACATTATTATAGAGAAACTCTATCCAACTTGCATGAAGCATAAGTCTGGAAGCACCGGTCAATTTTATTCTCTCCTGAGTAGTTAAAATACCATCAAGATAATCAGAGGCAGTTTTGTAATCTGTTCCATAGATAGGGTCTCCGACAATAGGATGTTTCACATGAAACAAATGCATCCTTATTTGATGTTGCCTTCCTGTCAATGGTATTGCTTCTACAAGTGTTGTATCATTTTTTTGATTGTATTTTATAGGCCTGATAATGGTTTTTGCCTCTTTTCCCAAATTGTCAATAAAAACTTTTATCTTTATTTTTGAATAGTCTCTATTGATTTTTATTGGTGCATCGATGAAAAGTTCTTTATCAATTTTACCTTTAACAAGAGCTAAATATCCTTTTTTGATATCTTTTTTTTGAAAAGAATTTTTAAAAAATATTTCTGCACTTCTATGCTTTGCAGCTAACACTAACCCGCTTGTTTCCTTGTCTATCCTGTGGGTGATGTTGGCATTATTACCGAATTGATACTTTACTTCATCTGTTAGTGTATATGCAGTATTTCTGTTTTTTGGATGCACTAACAAACCACTCGGTTTGTCAAAGATGGCAAAATCATTTGTTTGAAACAAAGGAGTCAAGCCTTTTGTAACGGGTTTAAAAATAACAAGAGATATATTACCTTTTATGCAGATGGATTTGGAATGAATAATTTTTCCCTCACAAAAAAGCCTTTGTTTGTCTATATATCTTTGGGCTTCTCTCATAGAGCATGCTAACTTATTCATAACAACTTTAAATGCTTTTGTCTCCTTTTCAATATAAAAATCTATCTTTTCAAATGCCATTTTTTACCTTTTGTAATACCCTGTCAAATAATGGCGTAAATATAACAAATTTATATACCTAAAAGCAAATTTTTTGTAAAATAAATAACTTTATTTTAGAAGGACAATCACAAATGGTAGAGAGATACGCAAGAGACATAATGAAAAACAAATGGAGTATGCAGGCAAAATATGATGCATGGCTCAAAGTGGAAAAGGCTGTTGTAAAAGGATGGAACAAACTTGGTCTTGTGCCTGATGGTGATTGTGAAAAAATTTTAAAAAATGCAAAATTTGATATAAAAAGAATTGATGAAATAGAGCAAACAACCAAACATGATGTTATAGCATTCTTAACAAGTGTTGCCGAAAGCTTAGGCGAAGAGAGCAGGTGGGTTCATTACGGTATGACAAGCAGTGACTGTATTGATACAGCTGTTGCGTTACAGATGAAAGACTCACTTGAACTTATAATAGAAGATGTCAAAGAGTTGATGGAAGCGATAAAAAAGAGAGCATATGAGCACAAGATGACTCTTATGGTCGGAAGAAGTCATGGCATTCACGGGGAGCCTATTACTTTTGGTTTGGTACTTGCTGTTTGGTATGATGAGATAAAAAGAAATCTTCAAAATTTAAAGCAGGCCCTGGAGTTTATAAGTGTGGGGCAAATAAGTGGCGCTATGGGAAACATTGCTCACTCTCCCATAGAGCTTGAAGAGTATGTCTGTAAAGAGCTAGGACTTAAGCCTGCACCTGTTTCCAATCAAGTCATCCAAAGAGACAGATATGCAAATCTTATGAACGCATTGGCTCTGTTGGCATCCTCTTGTGAAAAGATGGCAGTTGCCGTAAGACACTATCAAAGAACAGAGGTGTATGAAGCAGAAGAGTATTTTAGTAAAGGGCAAAAGGGAAGTTCGGCTATGCCTCACAAAAGAAATCCGGTACTTAGTGAAAATGTAACCGGACTTTGCAGAGTCATAAGAAGCTATGCGGCTCCTGCAATGGAAAATGTTGCTTTATGGCATGAAAGAGATATTTCACACAGTTCGGTTGAGAGATTTATACT
>CAZMKH010000298.1:0-1976 GCA_964566455.1 uncultured Campylobacteraceae bacterium
CAAAGGTTTGCAGTATTAAAGGATGTAATTTGACTTTAGAAAAAAAAGCCACCATTGTTTCAAGCAGTGTCGCTACTGTTTTGATCATAATAAAACTGGCCATTGGTATATTAAGCGGCTCTGTTTCAGTTCTTGCAAGTGCTATTGACTCTGTACTTGACCTTATAGTTTCAGCCTTTAACCTTTTTGCTATCACAAAGTCTGAGAAGCCTGCAGACGATGAGTTTAACTATGGCAGAGGAAAGATAGAAGCATTGGCAGCGGTCATAGAAGGTACGGTTATAACCATGTCAGGTCTTTTTATTCTTTATGAAGCTATTTACAAAGCGATAAAAAATGAGCCTACAAAACTACTTGATACATCCATACTTGTTATGAGCATATCTATAGTTTTGACTATCGGACTAGTTTTATTTTTAAATTTTGTAGCCAAAAAAACAAACAATCTAGTCATCCGCTCAGATGCACTCCATTACAAAACTGACATCTACAGCAACGGTGCGATATTGGTTGCACTTGTACTGATACACTTTACCGGTATCCAAATCATCGACTCTATCTTTGGTGGAGCTATTGCAATATACATCATCTATTCAGCTTATGAAATCATCAAAGAGGGTGTTTTAATGCTTTTAGATGTTGCACTAGATAGTGAGATAGTTGAAAAGATAAAAGATATCATCATAAGCACCAATGGAGTTACGGACTATCACTTTTTAAAAACAAGAAGATCAGGTAAAACAAACTTTGTAGATGTGCATGTGGTAATGACACCTGATATATCTCTCTTAGAAGCTCACAGAATTTCTGACGGTATCGAAGATAAAATAAGAAAACTAGATCAGTCAAGCAATTGGAGTATTACTGTACATTTAGACCCTTATGATGACTCTGAGATAAATGAAGAAGAAGTCAAAAGCTAAAATTTAGTACCTATTCCTCACAACAACTTTGGCAACTGTCTATAAACCTTTTTTGCCCCCATCTGCGTTGATGGCCTTTTTTAAGCAGTTCTACTTCTATATGATCAGCTTCTTTTTTACTGATGATAATACAAGAATCACATGAAAACTTGATATAAAAGCTACCCTTTAAAAAACCTACTCTACATATATGGATCATCTCATCTTTAACCAATCCCATAGACTGTAGTCTTTGTTTTAACTCCTCAGGTAAATTTATCTCTTTTATAATAGCTTTTTGCCCTCTTTCAAGTTCGCTTAGTTTCAAACTCTACTCCTAATATCCCAAAACTTTTAAGACATTATACACCGTATAAGCTAAAAGCCAGGCTAACACATTTGGATATATGGTGTAAAATGTTCTCCAAAGCCATTGAGGGACTTCAGCATAAAATGTTCCCATAGCTGCAAGACAAGGGGAGTATATCATGATGATAATGATAAGAGCAACTGCTGCTTTAAAGTCAATATTTTCTTTCATCTTTTTTATAAGACCATGATTTTCCTCACCACTTCCAACTGCATACAAAGTCCCCATAGTTGAAACCACAACCTCTTTAGCGGAGAGTCCGGCTATCGTAGCTACTGTCATTCTCCAATCAAACCCTAAAGGCTTAAAGATGGGATTGATAGCTTTTCCTATGGTTCCTAGGTAGCTGCTCTCAAGGAGTTTGGCATTTAATTCATTTTGAAGTAACTCTTTTTTAGCTTTATCTTGAGTCAATTCTATCTTTTTTTCATAACTCTGCTGGATATTTGGATGATGAGGATAAGTACTTAAAAACCATATCACCATCGCAGCAACCGCTATGAAGGTCCCGGCTTTTTTTAAAAACATTTTTGTTTTTATCCAAAGATCCATAAACAAAGACTTCATCGAAGGAAATCTATAAGGCGGTATCTCCATCACGAAAGGTTCAGGTTCACCTTTGAAAAGCACTGTTCTTAGCACTTTAGCCACAACCAAACCTAGCAATGCTCCACCGATATATATGGCAAAAAGTACATTTCCCG
>CAZMKH010000299.1:0-1975 GCA_964566455.1 uncultured Campylobacteraceae bacterium
TTCTATCTAACCAAGGAAGTATCAAAAATACACCGTTTGCTATAGCAAATCCTATAAGTCCCAAAGTAAACGGCTTGACTCCTGCGATTGGAAAGAAAAATCCTCTAAGTATCTCATAACTCCACAAAAAGTACCACTCAGGATATATGTGGGTTGGAGTTTTCATATAATTTGCCGGCTGGAAGTTGATAGGATCCATAGCAAATTCGTAGTGGAAGCCTACAAGATAGAAGTAGAATATCAAAAATACTCCGACAACAAATAAGTCTTTACTCATAAATACAGGCCAAAAAGGTATAACTTTAGACTCTTTTTTCTTACCTTCTTTATACTTTTTAGCTTCCTCTTCAAAGTCAAAATGCTCACCCTCTTCGTTATTGACATGAGGAATTCTAAGTGAGTAGAAGTGAAGCCCGATAGTAGCCATGATAATTATCGGTAGAAGCAATACATGAAGCATAAAAAATCTTGTCAAAGTTGGATCTGAAACAAAGAAGTTACCTCTTATCCATACAACCAAATCAGGACCTATAAAAGGAATAGCACCGAAGATGTTTGTGATAACTTGTGCCGCCCAGTAACTCATTTGTCCCCAAGGAAGCATATATCCGCTAAATCCGGCAGCTGAGAAGAGCATAAAAAGAAGCATGCCGCTTATCCATATCATCTCTCTACCTCTTTTGTATGAACCGTAATAAATAGCAACAAACATATGGATATAAATAACAAGAAAAACAATGGAAGCGGCAACCGCATGCATGTGTCTCCAAAGCCATCCGTAGTAAACTTCTTGCATAATAGTGTGGTTTACGCTATCAAATGCCAAGTTTACATCAGGTTTATAATACATTAGTAGAAACAGACCTGAAATGAAAAGCATTCCAAAAGTAGTCATAAGTATGACACCCATAGCCCATAAAAAGTTTATATTTTTGGGCACCCAATATTCTGTAGCTAGAACTTTATTTAAAGTTTTTATAGCCAATCTTTGGTCTAGCCAATCAACTAAACCTTCGGCTTTTCTTATTTCTGCCATTTTCTCTCCCTTATGCTTTGTTTTCTGGGTTTTTGGCTATAAGAGCCTTATTTTGAGGTCCTTGCTCACCTAATACCATTTTAGTGCCTGTTATCTTATACGGAGGTATATCAAGTGGTCTTGGAGGTGGTCCAAAAGTATTGACCGCACAAGCATCATACTCTCCACCATGACAAGCACAGTGAAATTTATTTTTATCAGGAACCCAGTCAGGAATACATCCTAAGTGCGTACAAAGACCTATAACAACTAAAAAGTCTTTTTCGCCCAACTTAGTATCTCTATTGTCACACTTTTTAAATTTTGTGTGATCTTTTCTTAAAACAAATATAGGTTTACCTCTCCATACAAATGTCTTAAACTCCCCCGGTTTTATCTTAGATAAATCTACTGTGGTAAAACCTGCAGCCATGACGCTTGGCATTGGATCCCATGTAGCTTTCATAGCACCAAGGGCCAAAATGCCGCCAACTGCCGCTACACTACCAAATGCAAGTCCGAGAAAATCTCTTCTGCTTTTTTCTATAGCCATTTTCTTCCTTCCTTTTGAGTTTATCTTTTGTAAATAATGTAATATTTACAAAAAAGACGCTTACAAGATTATAGGCTATTTTTGCTAAAAATATGATTAATATCAGAAAAAATTAATCATTTCAGTATATAGTGTTTCAAAATCACTAGGTAGAAGTAAAGTTGTTTTAAAATAATATTTATAATAAGGTAGCGTTGTTTTTAAAAAGTTATTTTTATTACTACTTTTTAGATTAACACACCAAAGATACGGTAATTTTTTTTGATTTAGAAAGTTTAAAGATAAAAGTGTTTCGTTAATACAACCCAATTCCCCATGACTTACCAAAAGAGTTGTTGCATTAAAATGTTTAGCAAAATCAATTATAAAATATTTTTCATCTATAGGCACCATTAATCCTCCCGCAC
>CAZMKH010000300.1:0-1973 GCA_964566455.1 uncultured Campylobacteraceae bacterium
GTTTTTGCATTTATGGGGGTTTGTGTGGGTGTTATGGTTTTGCTTATAGCTATGGCTATTATGAATGGATTTGATAAAAATTTTGAAGATAAACTTTTTACTATGAATTATCCTCTTAGCATCTACCCCAAAACTTTACAAAATATTGACAGTAGCTTACTTGCAAAACTACGAAAAAAATTCCCTTACTTAAAATTTAGTCCATATATCAACTCCCAAACTATTATCAAAAGAGGTGACAAACTTGAAGGTGGTATGCTTTTTGGAGTCAATTTTAAGGATGAAGCAGCTATAAACAAGGTAGTAGCAAAAGCAATCAAAGATAAAAATATAAAAAGATTTGATGTTATTGTCGGAAAAGGGATAAAAGATATGTTTTTTTTGGAAGAGGGTGACAAAGTTACTCTTATCTTTACCCAAAATTCACCTGCAGGATTTTCTTTGATACCGACAATGAAAAGATTTAGAGTAAAAGGCAGCTTTAATTCCGGGCTTATTGCTTATGATAAAGTATATATGTACACTACGCTTGAATCTTTGCAAAAAATACTTCATTACGGTAAAAATGAATTTAGCGGTATTCATATATACTCTAACCATCCTCAAATCGATATAAAAAAGATAAAAGAGTTTTTGCCATCTGAGGCAGGTGTAGTAGGGTGGTGGCAGCAAAACGGCAACTTTTTTGCCGCACTTGCATTGGAAAAAAGGTCTTTGTTTATAGTTTTGATGCTAATTATTCTCATAGCATCGCTAAATATCATAAGTTCACTTTTAATGATAGTAATGAACAGAAGAAAAGAGATAGCTCTTTTACTCTCTTTGGGAGCAAGCAAAAAAGAAATAAAAGATACATTTTTTTATCTCGGACTTGTTATAGGAGGTGGCGGTATAGTTTTGGGTACAGCTTTGGGATTTGTCGGGATTTATATATTAGGCTCATTTGACATCATAAATCTACCGGCTGATGTTTACGGCATGAGCAGACTTCCTCTTGATCTCTCTGTAAAAGATTTTATATACATTATCATAGGTGCCATTGCCATAGTAGCTTTTTCATCATATTATCCCTCAAGGCAGATAAGCAAGATAAATGTTTTGGCTACCTTGAGGGATTGAAGTATCATTTTTCTACCTGAACTATCTTTTCTTGCATTTGGTATAAAGGAATTTGATAAAAAACATCAGGCTTAAATATCAAGTCATAACCGTTTATCATTCCAAAATGTATGATTGCTCTATAGCTATTTTGTATTTGTCTGTCAGTTTTTGTTTTGATTTGAGTATCTCCTGCATGTAAATCACCATCTTTTATGACTGTTTCATTTGGGTTTTCTATATTTGTTTGAGTATCTGAGATATTTCTTATGTCAGATATTTGTACATTTGGATTGTCAGGAGTTGTCTGTTCGGGTGGTAAAGTTATAACAGGGGGTAAAATATCACTAAAATTAGGTTTTTTTACTTCAATATTCGGCTGGAGAGTTAATGTAGGTATATTTTGCATAACTTTATCATAATTTAACAGGACAGTAGAGGCTAATGCTTTGTTATAATTTTGAATAGAATTTTCAATATCAGCTGCAAGTTCATCATTGGATGGATCTGTAAAACCGGAAGGATTTATACTGCCCAGAAACAGTTTGGTTGTAGTGGTTGCATTGTTGTAATATGTTGAATTGGACTTCCAAGTACCTGCTGTTTCTTCGTTTGAAGTTCCCGGGACAAGAGAAGCTGCTGAACTATTGTCTACCTTTGGATAATTCACATAGTTATAGCTATTTTTATAATATTTATGTATTTTCTTTTTGGGTGCTATAGCATTTATGTTGTTTTTACTATTTTTGCTTATGTAAGAACCTTTGTGGACCGCTGACCTTGAGCTAAATTGAGGACTGTTTCTTGTGGATGATTTTAAAATGCCTACCAAGCTTGGACCTATTGTTGAAGTTGCTTTTGCTCTTGTGAAAACA
>CAZMKH010000301.1:0-1962 GCA_964566455.1 uncultured Campylobacteraceae bacterium
GAAGTGTATAAAAGTTTAAATATGTAGAGAAAAGTAACAAAATAGTTCTAAAATACTTTATATGATACCCTTTTCTTTCAGTCTTTTTATCTCCTCTTTGTTTAGTTTCAGTCTCTCTATGTAAATCTCCTCGTTATGTTCACCCAGTTTTGCTCCCGCCCATTTAATACGTCCTGGAGTTTTGCTAAATTTTGGCATGATACCGGGCATTTTAAGAGTTCCGAGATTTTTAACTTCAACATCTTCTATCATATTTCTTGCTTTATAGTGTATATCATTAAAAATATCTTCTATGTTATATATCGGACCGGCAGGTATCTGATATTTATCAAGTATCTTTAAAATCTCTTTCATAGGCATCGTCTTTGTCCAAGCTTCTATCTGTTTGTCGAGATACTCCATCTTTTTGGCTCTTCCGTCATTGTGTGCAAACTCTTCGCAGTCCAAATCAGCTCTGTTCATAGCTTGAGTGAGCCTTTTAAATATGCTATCTCCGTTTGCCCCTATAGCTATGTATTTACCGTCTTTGCAAAGATATATGTTCGAGGGGGCGATACCAGGGAGTGTATTGCCGCTTCTCTCTCTTATATATTTGAACTGATCATATTCAGGCACCATGCTCTCCATCAGACTAAAGATAGCTTCATAAAGTGCCACATCTATATACTGACCGTCTCCACCTTTCACATCTCTGTGATAAAGTGCCATCATACCGCTCATTACGGCATAAACCGCAGCTATGGAATCACCTATACTGATACCGGTTCTAACAGGAGGGAGATCAGGATAACCTGTAAGATATCTTATGCCCCCAATTGCTTCACCGATACTGCCAAAGCCCGGCTTCTGACTGTATGGACCGTTTTGTCCGTAGCCTGAGATTCTTATCATTATGATTTTGGGGTTGATTTTTTTAAGATCTTCATACCCTATGCCCCATTTTTCAAGAGTACCGGGTTTGAAATTTTCTATCACTATATCAACTTCTTTGGCTAATTTTTTAATGATATCCTGTCCCTCTTTTTCTCTTAAGTTGAGAGTTATACATTTTTTGTTTCTTGACTGGACATACCACCATAAAGATGTATCATCTTTCATAAGTCTCCATTTTCTAAGAGGATCACCGATCTTGGGAGGTTCAACTTTGATGACTTCAGCTCCGAACTCTGCAAAAAGCCTGCCTGCAAAAGGACCTGCTATCAAACTTCCGAGCTCTAAGACCTTTACTCCTTCAAGTGGCATTTCATTATTGTTCATTGTCAACTCCTGTTTCGCACTTTGTATCAGCATAAGCCAAATGGCTTGTTAATACAGGTTTTATATCCTTTTTTATAGTTGGTATAATTGATAAAATTTTATCTAGATTTATATCAGTTTGTATATCCATATTTTCCAGCATGTTTATCAAATCTTCACTTGCTATATTGCCTGCGGCTCCAGGGGCAAACGGACAGCCTCCAAGTCCTCCGACGGCTGATTCGAACTTGGTGATACCAAGCTGTAAGGCTGAGAGTACATTTGCCAGACCCATTCCTCTGGTATCATGAAGATGTAAAGAAAAGTCAATATCGTTAAAATCTGTTTTTAGCTCACTTAAAACTCTTTCAATCTGCAATGGATTTGCCACACCTATGGTATCAGCCAGACAAAATTCATCTACACCTATATCAAGCCCGTTTTGTATCATCCATTTTACCTCTTCTATTTTTATATCACCCTCATATGGACATCCAAATACGGTAGCTATCGCAAACTTGACTTTCATTTCAGGAAAAATGTTTTTTATCTCTTTTAACTCATCAAATGACTCTTCTCTCGTTCTTCTGACATTTGCTTTGTTATGTGAAATACTTGTGGATATGACATAAGTTATCTCTCTAAGACCGGCTTCATAAGCTGCTTTTGCACCGTATAGATTTGGTACAAGTGCATGAAATATATCTTTTTTATCATTATACTTTT
>CAZMKH010000302.1:0-1960 GCA_964566455.1 uncultured Campylobacteraceae bacterium
TTTGGAAATTATAACACCAAATTCCAAAAATTACAAGGAAAAATTCCAAATTTTATACAAATCTTTTCCAAAAAATTTTCTAAATCCTAAAACCTCCATCCTAAATCCTTCTTATTCAAAAAATTCTTTTATCTTATCTTCATCTATATGATGTGCATCATATTTGATGACTATGATAGCTTCTGTTTCATTGATGTACTGGTCTGTGATACCTTCTACTTTTTTTATGTCGTGGAGTTTGTCTCTTGTGTTGTTGTTTAGTTCGATATATACTGTTTGTCTAAGTCCGGGATTTCTCATGCCTACTATCCACCATATCCAAAATATAGATATGATAAATACAAAGATAGCCAAGCCCTGTTCGTGGTAGTGCCCGTATATGAAGCCACCAAATGCGCCGCCTAAAAAGATGCCTATATATGCAAAAGTATTGGCAACTCCAAGAGCTGTTCCTTTTTGGTGTACTTTGGCAAATTTGGCTACAAAGCTTTGAAGCAGAGGTTCAAACATATTGAAACCTATAAAAAAGAAAGTTGCACCTATGGCAAATAGTAAAAATGAGTTTGTAAAGCCCATCAAAGCAAATGAAGCTATGATAAAAAGTACAGATAGTACAAATATCTCTTTGCCTTTTGAGTATTTTTCACCAAATACAGCTGCAGGTCCCATAGCCAAAACTCCAAATATAACCGCAGGAAGATAAACTTTCCAAAAACCGGTAGGTTCAATGCCAAACTTGTGCTTTAGCAAAATAGGTATGATAAAAAAAGCCATAGTCATGGTAGAGCTGTGAAAAAGAAAAGTGATATACATTCTAACCAAATCTTTATCTTTAAATACATGTTTTATCTTGACTGTCTCTTCTTCATAGGTGTGGATTATCTTCGGAGGTTCAGGCACT
Organism: uncultured Campylobacteraceae bacterium; assembly: GCA_964566455.1. Classification (GTDB taxonomy): domain Bacteria; phylum Campylobacterota; class Campylobacteria; order Campylobacterales; family JALSKU01; genus JALSKU01. The sequence continues at coordinate 902 of CAZMKH010000302.1, forward strand.
TTTGAAAAAAGTATCAGCAAAGCGATAGCTGCAAGTGTGGCTGTAAGCCAAAAGAGTGAAGGCACACCAAGATATCCCGCCATCAAAGGGCCTGCTATCATGGCAACTGCAAAAGTCATAGCTATAACCATACCCATGATAGCCATAGCATGGGCTCTTTCTTCCTCTTTTGAAAGATCGGCTATCATAGCGGTTATAACTGAACCGATAGCACCGGCACCCTGTAAAAATCTACCTAAAAGCAGAGTGTAGATATTGTCACTTATGGCACAAACTATGGAGCCTGTTATAAATATCAAAAGTCCTATAAGTATAGTCTTTTTTCTTCCTATCTTATCGCTGAGTAGTCCGAATGGAGTTTGCAAAAAGGCTTGAGTTACTGCATATCCACCGACTGCAATACCTGCCAATGTTGCATTTGAGTACTGAAGTCCCAAGGCATACTGACTTAAAACTGATAAAACTATAAAAAGACCGAAAAATCTCAAAGCGATGATCAAACTAAGTGGCATAACTTTTAGTGCCAATGTGCGCATTACTACCTCCGATAAGCATAAATATGGTAGAATTATATCTCAACTTATGACATATCAAGGATAGTTATGAAAATTATATTGGCAACTTCAAATAAAGGTAAGGTTAAAGAGATACAAAAAAGTTTTGATGGTTTTGAAGTAGTGCCTTTTAGTAAAGTGATAGAGCCTTTTGAGATAGTTGAAGATGGAAAAAGTTTTAAAGAAAATGCTATCATAAAAGCTAAAGCGGTTTATGATACTTTGGGTGATGAAAATGTCATAGTTTTAAGTGATGACAGCGGCATAAGTGTGCCAATTTTAGAAAATGAGCCGGGTATAAAAAGTGCCAGATATGCCGGAGAAGATGCTACCGCAAAAGACAATCTCTACAAACTTATAGGTGAGCTTAAAAAAAGAGGTATCAAAAAAACCCCTGCATTTTATACTGCAGCAATGGCTTTTGTCTCAAAAAAGGGTATATTTAGTGCACATGGTTGGATGTATGGAGATGTTATAGATGAGGCAAGAGGAGAAAACGGCTTTG
>CAZMKH010000303.1:0-1949 GCA_964566455.1 uncultured Campylobacteraceae bacterium
AAGATATAACACCCATAGCAACAACACTTGCTCCCACAACTCCGGTAGATGCAGCCAAAAGTGCACCGATTAGTACTGTACTTACCGCAAGTCCTCCTCTGATTTTGCCAAAAAGTACACCCATGGACTCAAGAAGCCTGGTTGCCAAGTCTGATTTTTGCAAAACTATACCCATAAAGATAAAAAGAGGAACAGCCATAAGAATTTTATTTGTCATGATAGAAAATATCCTAAAAGGCATCATTGCAAACATTTGCAAAAATTCATCCGTAAAATCTGAAAAATCCCATCCGGTAAAGAAATGCATAAATGTCCAATTGTCGGGAACTATATTGAAAAATGCGGCAATTGCCCCAAAAAACATAGAAACCGCACCAAAGGTAAATGCAACAGGGTAGCCTATAACAAGCATAAGCAGTGCTGCGCCAAACATATAAATACCTATCACGACAATGCTCCTTGAGGATCCTCTTTTGGAAGCTCTTCCAAACCTCTGTATATATTTATATTTTTGATGATATAATGAAATGCTTCCAAAAGTAGTACAGTCATAGATACCGGAATAGCTGCTTTTATCATCCACAAATGTTTCAGACCGCCCGGATCGCTTGAAGTTTCATTGGTGGTATAGCTATCCATTACAAAAGCGTATGAGCCATATATGATAAGTAGAGCAAACGGTATCAAAAACAGAATTGTTCCGATGATATTTATCATAGCTCTTGTTTTTACACTGAGCTTATCATAAATAAAATCGACTCTTACATGAGCATCCTCTTTCAGGGAGTATGAAACTCCAAAAAGTATCACTATGGAAAAAAGATGCCACTCCATCTCCTGCATAGCAATAGAGCTGTCGTGAAAAGCATATCTCATAATAACATCATAAAATACATTAAGTATCATAAGTAGCAAAAATACTACTAAAACATTTCCCATCCAGTCGATTAATTTATCGAGTTTTCTTTCAAGTGATATCAGCATGATTGTTTTTAAAAGAGTGGTATCGGAAAGCCCGATACCTTTACTCTTCTATTTTACTCCTTCTACTTCTTGTGAAGCTTTTAGATAGTAGTATTCACTCATCATAGTCCAAACTCTAGCTTTTTTCTGATAAGCTTTGTAGTCGTTGTATATCTCTTTGAAAAGAGCATTTTTTGAAGCATATTCATTCATTATTTCATCTGTAGCTTTTTTCATAGCTTTTAAAACAGGTACAGGAAAAGTTTTTACTTTGATGCCAGGATACTCTTTTTTCATTTTTTGCCAAGCTGTTACACTGTCGGCAAAATTCTCTATAAACATATCCGCTGAAACAGCTTTCATAGCTGTTATCAACATGGTTTGATATTTTTTTGGAAGTTTGTTGAAAGCCTTTTTGTTTATCAAAAACTGCATCTCACTTGCAGGCTCATGCCATCCTGTGTAGTAGTATGGCGCAACTTTGTAAAAGCCCATCTTTATATCCATTCCAGGTCCTACCCATTCTAACGCATCTATAGTGCCTCTATCCAAAGATGTATAAAGTTCACCGCCAGGGATATTTGTAACACTGACACCCAATTTTGCCATAACTTTTCCGGCAAATCCCGGGATTCTCATTTTGAGACCTTTTAAATCATCAACACTTTTGATCTCTTTTCTAAACCATCCGCCCATTTGAACGCCGGTATTTCCTCCGGGAAAACTGTATACTCCAAATTTGTCATAAACTTTTTTCATATATTTCATACCGTTTCCATAGTAAAACCAGGCATACTGCTCAGCTGTTGTCATGCCCCACGGAACTGTGGTAAACCATACGGTATTGGGGTCTTTTCCTATCCAATAGTATGAACCGCTGTGACCCATTTGGTATGAGCCGCTTTTTACCATGTCAAGTACTCCAAGAGCGGCTTTTGTTTTTTCTGCACCTTCAACCTTGATGATAAACTTTCCGTCACTCATTT
>CAZMKH010000304.1:0-1938 GCA_964566455.1 uncultured Campylobacteraceae bacterium
ATAACTTCATCATTTACACTGCAAACTGGTGAATTTTTAGAGCTACTTCTGTTTTTTTGTCTCTCTTTTTTTGGCTGTTTTTGTTTTTCACCTTTTTTTACAACTGATATGATTGCATTTTTTTTAAACATACCCAAGAGCCCGGCACTTGGATGCTGAATAATTTGAATATCAAGTTCAACAATAGAACAATCAAACTCTTTTACAGCTTTTTGATATGCTTCATCTATAGTTTTTGCTTCTATCTTGGTACTCATTTTTCTACCTTTTTAGCTTCAAGTTTTTGCATTTTTTTCTTTTCAAAAATTTTATTGATATAGTACTGTTGAGCTATAGAGAAAAGGTTGTTTATAAACCAGTAAAGTGTCAAGCCGGCAGGAAATGTCATAAAGAAAAATGTAAAAATAACAGGCAGATACTTCATGATTTTGGCTTGGGTTGGATCCTGAATGGTATTTGGTGTAATATGCTGCTGCAAAAACATTGTAATACCCATCAAAATAGGTAAAATAAAATATGGATCTTTAGTGGATAAATCATGTATCCAAAGTATCCAAGGAGCACTTTGAAGTTCTGCTGAATTTTGCAATACCCTGTAAAGTGCAAAGAAGATAGGTATCTGCAATATCATAGGCAGACATCCGCCCATAGGATTGGCACCATGTTTTTTGTATAGCTCCATTGTATGAGCATTTAGTTTTTGAGGCTCACCTTTGTATTTTTTCTGTAACTCTTTTATCTTTGGACTAAGCTCTTTCATTTTGGTCATAGAAACCATACCTTTGTATGTCAAAGGAAAGAGTATAATTCTTATAATAAAAGTTGTAGCAACTATTGCCCAACCCCAGTTACCAAGAATTGAGTGCAAAAAGCTAAGAAGCAAAAAGATAGGTTTTGCTATAAAAGTAAACCATCCATACTCTACTATGTCTCCCATCTCTTTGTCTATGGAGTTAAGTATCTTAAGCTCTTTTACGCCGATATAGCCATTAATACTATAGTTTTGTTTTCCTTTTACAAAAGCCAGAGGATTTTCCTCTTTGTCTTTTGATATATAAACATCAAGTCCGCCTTTTAGATTGTAAAAAGCGGTTGTATAATATCTGTCGCTGTCAGCTACTATCTTTGCATTTGCAAAATGCTCATCACCTTTTGCATCTTTGTCTTTTATCATAGTCAAAGTATCATCAAACTCTTTTACCAATACACCATGAAAAGTATAACCGTCGACTTTTACATCAGGTCTAAAACCAGGACTTATAAAATAATCAACAGGCTTTGAAAGTGATAAAGAAACACTATATTTTCCTATAGGATAAATTGTAATCTTTTTAACTACAGTGAGGGATGAGAGTTTTTGGGTAAGAGTAAGAGCAACAGGCTTGTTTTGCAGTTTTAGCTCTGTTTTATCAGCAACATATGGTGTCTTAAACGCTTCAGCATTTAGCTTTGCATCAGAAAATCTTATCTCAAGCGGTAGAGGAAGCTTGGCATCATTAAAGAGTTGAACTCTGCTTCCATCCTCTTTCTTGTATCTTTCACCATTTAGATAAAACTTATTTACTCTTCCAAAACTATCAATACTCATATCAAATCTTTTGCCTTTGATAATGGCAATAACTTTTTCATTTTTGTTGACCGGGTTATTGTTTGCAGGTGTGGTTAAGTTTGTTTTGGGTGTGGTTGCAGTACTTGGCGCACTAATGGCTTTTGGTGCTTGAACAGCACTGGATGAACTTTGTTTTAGAGTTGTACTGTTTGACTCTAAAGGCTTATTTATCTGCTTTGGAATAAACAGATAATCATAACCCGCAAAAAAAAGAAAACTTAAAACTGTGGCTAATATTACTCTTTGCTGTGTACTTAACTTATCTAACACTTTATGAACCTTTAAACTCTTTTATTACATAAAAGGTACTTTTATTTTTTCGGACATAC
>CAZMKH010000305.1:0-1936 GCA_964566455.1 uncultured Campylobacteraceae bacterium
AAGAAGTTAAAAACTGCGGAAGAATAGTGAGAATTACCGCTCCGACCAATGCTCCATAGATTCTTCCTATTCCACCAAAAACAACCATAACAACAAGCTCTATAGATCTGTTGAAACTAGCCTCTGCCGGGCTTATAAAACCTGAAAAAAAGGCATACATACTTCCCGCAACAACCGCAATGACAACAGAGATGACAAATACATAACTTTTATATTTAGCCACATCAGCACCTACACTCTCTACTGCCGTCGTTGAGTCATGGATACCTCTTAAAACTCTTCCATAGGGGGATTTTATAAGATTTTTAAGAGCCGCTATGAGCAAAACTAATATAACTGAGCTTAAAATATACCATTTTATATTGCTGTCAAATTCAAACCCAAACACTTTAAATATATCAACTCCCATACCGTCAGGTCCACCGGTCAAATCACTTTGGGCATTGATGGATATATATATGATAACCCCTACACCAAGTGTCGCCATAGCCAAATAGTGACCTTCAAGTTTGAGTATGGGTTTTGAAATAATATAAGCAAAAATACTCATGAAAATAATAGCTATCAAAAGTGACAACATGGGCGAGATAGAATACTTCGATGAAAGAATAACCGATATATAAGCCCCAAGTGCAGCAAATCCGCCATGTCCCAAGCTTATCTGCCCTGCATATCCTATCAAAAGATTGAGCCCTATACAAATGATGGCATTTAGTATACAAAGCACAGCAATTTCATAGTAAAAATCATTTCTCATAGCAAATGCCACAATGACCAAAACAAGAGTAAGCAAAACTATATCAATATTTCTTTTTATCATCACTAACCACAATTTTTCATTTTTAATTGTTCATTTTTCATTCTTTTAAACTCTCTTAGCCTTTAAATTGCTGAAAATTCCTCCCGGCATAAAAAACAAAATCCCTAAAAGTGCAATAAAAGCAACTGCATCTTTGTACTCACTTGAAATATATCCTGCTACCAAGGATTCGGATATACCAAGAATGAGCCCTCCGACAACTGCTCCAAAAGGTTGCGAAAGACCGCCTATTACAGCTGCACTAAAACCCTTAAGACCCAACATGATACCTATTTCATAATTTGTCGAAGTGATAGGAGCCAAAAGAAGTCCTCCAATGGATGCAATGACAGCCGAAATGGTAAAATTTAACATTAGTATCTTTTTGATATCTATACCCATCAATTTGGCACTTTCTACATTATCTGAAGCTGCAACCATGGCTTTTCCGGTTTTTGTTTTTTTAAAAAAGAGATATAAAAATGCCACTATTACCAAAGAAACAACTATCACCAAAGATGCTTGATAAGTTAAAGTAGCACCCCATATGTCAAATGCTCCATCTCCTACAAATGAGGGCAAAGTATGAAGCTCCTTGTCAAATACAACCTCAGCCAAACCTCTTAAGGCTATGGAATATCCAAGAGTAAGTATGATCATGGATATAACTGATCTCTCTTTGGAGAGGTCTATTAGTTTCCAAAGTATTATACCTAGTATTGCAGTAATGAGAATAGACAACAAAAATGCAAGCCAAAACGGCATACCGGTTTTTATTAAAAATACCGCCGACATACCGCCTGCCATTACAAATTCACCTTGTGAAAAATTTATAATCCCGCTTGAATTGTATATAACGGTAAACCCCATACCCACAAGAGCATATATGAAGCCTACGGTTACACCTGCCAGGATTAATTGAAAAAGTTCATTCAACTTTTTACCTTTTTTATATTATTTAAAAATATATCAACCGAAAATCTACCTCGCTTTGCTCACTACGATTTCACTTGAAAACATCAACCGAAAATCTACCTCGCTTCACTCGCTACGATTTTCTTCAAGGGCATAGTTCACTCTCGTGTTCGTCACTAAAATCCTTGATTTTAGGACTCACACATGAGAGTTCACAAAAAA
>CAZMKH010000306.1:0-1934 GCA_964566455.1 uncultured Campylobacteraceae bacterium
TAAATTATCCAAACTTCAGGTACAGAGTGACAGGAGTTGTGGAAAATGTTGATATCAAAAAAAATATAGAGTTGATTACCAAAATGATTCCGTATCTCAATAAAATTCTCATCATCAGTGATGAGTCAAAAAGTGGGCTTGATATAAAAAAAGATATATTTAAAATCATGAAAAATTACTCTTATCTGAACTATGAATATCTTGATATGTTTGATTTGCAAGGTATCAAAAAGATAGTCAAATCGCTTGGAAAACATGATACCATTTTGTATGTTTTTCATCAAAGAGACAAATCGGGAAAATATTTTACATACAAAGATTCATTAAAAGAGATTTCATCAGTCAGTAAGGTACCGATTTTTGGCTTATGGGATTTTGATATGGGATACGGAGTAGTCGGAGGAGCACTTTTAAACGGATACTCCCAAGGTTATGAAGCTGCAAAAATGACAAGTATGATTTTAAACGGAGTTGAACCCAAAGATATACCAATTCTAAAAAAAAGTACTTCAAAATATATTTTTGATTATAATTTACTAAAGAAGTATCATTTAAAAATACCAAAAGAGATAAAAAATGAGGCTGTGATTTTAAATCAGCCAAAATCCGTCTATGAAGAGCATAAAAAAATTATTTGGATATTTGGCTCGATTTTACTCTTTTTATTTTTGGTGAGCATTATCTTGCTTGTAAATATAGCCAAAAAAAACAGAGCTGAAAAAAGACTTCAAGAGCAGTTAAAATTTTTGGAAGTTTTGATTGAAACCATTCCAAATCCTATCTTTTACAAAGACAAATCAGGAAAATATTTAGGATGTAACAAAGCGTATGCCGAGTTTATAGGAGTAGATAAAAAAGAGATTATAGGAAAAACAAGTTATACTTTTTTTAAAAATTTTGTAGCAAGCCAAAATACTAAAAGAGATCAGGAACTGCTTAATTCACTGAAAAATGATATCTATGAAACTACACTTTATTCAAAAGACGGAAAGTTTGCAAAACAGGTTATCATAAGTAAAGCTCCTTTTTATCTTAGTGACAACAGTGTAGGAGGAATTGTTTGTGTAATAGATGATATTACTGAAGTAACCCAGCAAAAACAGCTTTTAAACCAACAGGCGAAGCTTGCAGAGATGGGTGATATGATAGCCGCTATCGCACATCAGTGGAATGAGCCTTTAGTAGAGCTATCAGCCATCGTCCAGGATTTGCAAATGAATTTTTTAGAAGGTAGCATAGATAAACAAGAGATTGAAAAATTTGTAAAAGATTCAATGATTCAGATCCAGTATATGTCAAACACCATTAAAGATTTTAGAAATTTTTTAAAACCATCAAAAGTTAAAAAAGAGTTTTCTTTGAAAAAAGCTTTTGATGAAATTTATGAGATAATAGGAAAGCAGATATTTTATGCCAATATAAACCTTGTTTTCATGGTTGAGGGCAGTGAGGAAGATATAACTCTTTTTGGTTATGAAAATGAATTTAAACAGGTGCTGCTCAATCTTATCAATAATGCCAAATCAAAGATAATCAATCTAAATCAAAAAAATAAAAAATTTCTTCTTGAAATAATTGCTTCTTCAAAAGATGATATACTTATAAAAGTAAGAGACAATGCGGGACATATTGATGAAAGTATTATAGAGTCTATTTTTGATCCATATTTTACTACCAAAAAAGATGGAACTGGTCTTGGTCTGTATGTGGCAAAAATTATTATAGAAGATAAAATGCAAGGGAAAATCAGCGTGCAAAACATAGGTAAAGATATCGTAGAATTTACTTTATATCTACCCAAAAATAAGGCTACATAGATGAAAGTACTGCTTCTTGAAGATAATAAAAGACTTAACAAAACCATTACCAAAAAATTAAAACTTGAAGATTTTGAAGTTGATTCCTTTTTTGACGGAAAAAAAGCTTTTGAAGCG
>CAZMKH010000307.1:0-1931 GCA_964566455.1 uncultured Campylobacteraceae bacterium
AATGATTTTAGGTGCTTCTTTAGTAGGATATGATATGACTGAAATCATCAATCAAATAATGATATGTATAAATGCTAAATTGGGTCTAAAAGAGTTAAACTCAATGATATTTGCTCATCCTACAATGTCAGAGAGTTTTTATAAAACTTTAGAGGGCTAAGCTAGTTTAGGTTTTCTTTGTGCGACATAAAGACCTAACAGTATCAAAACGCCTCCAATCATCATTTTAATGGTAAGTTTTTCATTTAGTACGATGATGCCGGTTATAGCTGTTAGTAGCGGTACTAAGTAGATATAATTGGTGGATTTGACTGAGCCAATTATCTCTACTCCTTTTTTATAAAATAAAAATGCCAAAGATGAGGCAAAAAGTCCTAAGAAAATGATATTGCCGTAAACTTTTGGTAAAAGCAGAGCTTGAAGATGTAAAGGTTTTTGGGAAATCAGGTGATAAACAAGCATTAAAATAACCGCATAAAAAAAGCTTTTTCTTGTTATGACTATAAAATGGTAATTTTTAGGTGAGAGTTTTAAGATGGTTGAATAGAATGCAAATGTTGCAGCTGCTGCAATGGCAAGTATATCACCTTTAAGCCTTAGACTAAAACCTTTTCCATCAAGCAGTATTAAAGCCATACCTGCCATAGCGAGAGTAAAGCCTATGATGATATTTGCATTTAATTTTTCATCTTTTAGCATAAAGTGTGCTATGATGGCTGTAAAGAGCGGTATTGCTCCCATATATAGCCCTACATTTGTCGCCTGTGTATATTTTAGTGCAAAATTTTCAAGCAGAAAATACAAAAAGACACCTAAAAATCCTATCACAAAAAAGTAAGCCTCATCTTTTATAGACTTAAAAGTTTTTATTTTTGGATATATAAGCAAAAGTACAACATAAGCCAAAGTAAACCTGTAAAGCATAACTTCTATGGGTGTGATATAAAAAAGCAAAACTTTATTGCCTACAAATGCCACGCTCCATATCAAGATAGTGATAAATACAAGTAAATGCCCCAAGGCCAAAGAGCCATTTTTAAACATTTTTATCTTCTTTAAAATTATTTTGATACTCTTTTGGTGTGATTAAAACAATACTTTTAAAATATTTTTGAAAATGGCTTTGGTCAAAAAACCCACACTTCAATGCTATCTGTGTCAAATCCAAACCGTCACTGAGAAGTTTTTTTGATAATTCTATGCGAAGATTGAGTCTAAAAGAAAAAGGCGTTATGCCATACTCCTTTTTAAAATTTCTTAAAAGTGTGTAAGGGTTGCATTTGAGTTTTTGAGCCAAATCCTCAAGCGATAACTCTCGGTCCAAATCATTTGAGAGTATCTCTTTTGCGCTTTTTAGTGTTTTAGAGGTAGAAATTACTTTTTTATCATGCAAAGTTTGCAAAAATATCTTTTCCAAAAAGAGTATGAGTTTTTGCTCCTTTTCAAGAAGAAAGCTTTTTTGCATAAAAAGATTCATTAGCTCCATATACTCTTTATACAAAGCCGCATTATCTAAAAGTATGGTACCAGGCTCTAAAAAGGCTACATTATAAAAAAGAGTATTTTGTATCATGAGAGCATAATTTTTGTCAATATAAAGCATATAGTAACTTCTTGCTTTGTTATTCAAAGGATTGCAAGAGTGGATATGCAAAGGTGGTATCAAGGCTAAAGACCCCGGTTTTAAAAGAGCCTCTTTCTCTTTTACTTTATAAAGTACTTCACCCTTGTCGATAGCCCCTATGCTAAAGCTTTCATGCAAATGCTCTTTATAATGTTTGCTACTGTTTTTGGTATATCTTATCTCTACGAAAGGAAGTCTCTCATCTTTATAAAAAAATTCATTTGTCTGCATAAAAACCTCAAAATTTAGGATTATGCAAATAATAACAAAAAAAGCTTTAGATAATATAGTAAAATATTGAGCTTTT
>CAZMKH010000308.1:0-1927 GCA_964566455.1 uncultured Campylobacteraceae bacterium
GCATATGCCTGATGAGATACATCAAAAATAAAAGGGTCTTTTTTTACATCAAACACATAATGCATCCCCACTATCAAATCAACCGCACCTATAGGAGAACTTAGATGTCCTCCATTTTTACTTACGGTATTTAGTATCGTATTTCTAAGGTTTTTACTTATCTCTTTTAATTCATCTATGCTTTTATCTTTTATATCCATATTTTTACCGTTATTTAACCATTATTATCTGTTTGGCTTTTTCTATTCTTGTTTTTATGTCTCCGTCAATATTGCCAATATCACTTATCAATATAACTCCTCCTTCATTTATAGCTTCATCTGAAGAGACCGTTATATGTTGCATATCAGAAAAACTTCTCTTTAAAAACTCAAAATCTTTTGGGTTGACTTTTATCTCTATTTTGTTCGCATCTTTTATATCTTCTAAAAGCTTTTTTGCCAAAGCAAGGGCTATTTCCTTGCTGTCACCGGAAACCTCTTTTGCTATAACTTCTTTTGCTATCTCCAAAGATACATCAGCCAACTCACTTTTTAAACTATCCATATAGTCTTTACATTTGCCTGTAGCTTCATCAAGCTTGGAAACAGAGTCTGTATATTGCTTTTTCAGAGTTTCAAACTCAGTTTCATACTCTTTTTTTGCCTTATTATAACCATCTTCCAATCCTTTGGCGTATGACTCCTCTTTGGTCTTGGCAATTCTTTGCTCAAACTCTTTTTGCCCCTCCTCTATCTGCATTTGAAGCTTGACAAGTTCACTGGACATTTTATCACTTTTTTCAAGCAGTTCAGCTATAAAATCATCTTTTACCTCTTTTGGGACAGTATTATTCAACTCTTCATTTTGGGTATCTTGTGTATTCTCCTGAGGTTCTGCTTCTTTGTTGGCAACTTGTTCTTCTTGATTGTGTGTGGATGAGCTTAAAATTTTAAAATTGTATTTTTGAACCACATGGCTTGAAATGGATTTGGCGTCTATAACACTGTTTATACTCATCTTTTTACTCTATCATTTCATCAGATTCGCCGATTTGGATGACACCCTGTTCGGCCAGTTTTTGTACCTCTTCAACTATCTTTCTTTGGGCCTCTTCAACATCTTTTACTCTGACCGCTCCTAAAAACTGCATCTCTTCCAAAAATGCATCCTGAGCTCTTTGAGACATATTACTAAGAAATTTATCTCTTAATTCATCGGGAGCACCTTTAAGTGCTATCATCAAATCTTTTTTGTCGGCAACTTTGAGTATCTCTCTTATGCCGTTGTTATCCATTTTCATAATATCTTCAAATGTAAACATCATATCTTTTATAGTAGTTGCCAACTTGTCATCGACCTGCTCTATAAGTCCAAGGGTTGATTTTGCAGCTTTTTGCCCAAGTCTGTTAAGTATCTCTGCAACTGCCCTAGGACCTCCGACTTCAACTTTATATGAAGTTAGTGATTCAAGTTTGCTTTCAAGTATAGTCGAAACTCTTTTTATAATCGAAGGTGAAATGTCACCTAAGTTTGCCATTCTGACTGTAACTTCACTTCTTAGCTCATCAGGGAAAAAACTTATTGTCTCTGCAGCATTTGCAGGATCCATATGTGCCAATATCAGTGCAATAGTCTGTGGGTGTTCATTTATAATAAAGTCTGCCAATTGCTGAGGTTTCACTTGGTCAAGATAACTGAAACTCTGAGCATTGTCTATAGACTTAGAAAGGCTGTCAAGTATTTTTTGGGCTTCTTCGGGTCCCAAAGTCCTGTAGAGTATATCTTTTGCATATTCCATACCGCCGCTTCTTATGTATTGGTTGGATTGGAAAATAGCATAAAACTCTTCTAAAATTGCTGTTGCGATTTGTTTGTCTATATCTCTTGCTCTTGCTATGTATTTGGAAATTTCCGTAATAGTTTCTATATCCATATTGGAAAAAAG
>CAZMKH010000309.1:0-1926 GCA_964566455.1 uncultured Campylobacteraceae bacterium
TTCATCTATATCATCTCCGGTGGTTTTATAGGATTGCATAAAAAGGCATATTCACCACCAAGTCTTGCTACGGGCTTAAAATGAGTCCTTGAGTTTTTGTCAATTACTCCATCTTTTGCATACTCTTTTTTTATCTCAAGTATCAAAGGTATGGTTTTACTTCCTTTTAGTTCCACTTCACTATAAAGGTGACAAAAAAATGCTATAGGCACATCTTTTACAATCGGAGGAAAATTTACATCAATTACTTTTGTTTCTATATCAAAAGTTTTGCTTTCACTTATCTCTTTCGGTAACTCTTTGGAGCTAAAATGCATTGGCTCAAGCTCTTTTTCATCACAGAGACAAATAGTGCATTTTTTGGTTTCTCTTATATTTTTAAGTGTATCTTTTTCTGAACCGTCACTCTTATGTCCTATGGAGACTATAACAGTCGGAGGATTGGAAGAGAGTCCTGTAAAGTAGCTAAAAGGTGCTATATTTATAACACCATCCACTCCAACGGTAACTATCCAAGCAATCGGTCTGGGTATTATACCTCCTGCCATCAATTTATATCTATCTTTGGCTTCAATTTTTTCAAAATCAATTATCATTATTTACCTCCATGATTCGTATTCGTGATTAGTAACTCGTGATTCGTGATTAGAATCTAAATCCTCATATCTCGATATTGTCTATCAGTCTTGTCAGTCCCGCATAGGCGGCTACTAGTATGCGAGTATTGCCGGGCTGGATAGTATCTATTTTGTTAAATTCCCTGTCTGTTATCTCAACATATTCTACTTTTAGAGCATCTAATGATTTTAGCATCTCTTCTTTTATCTTTGATGTATCTTTTTCGCCTTTTGATATCATTTGGGTTGCCTTTTTCAAAGATATAGATAAAAGCAAAGCATCCTTTTTTTCATTGCCCTCAAGATATGTATTTCTGCTGCTTAGCGCTAAACCGCTATCTTCCCTGACTATATCACACTCAATGATATTTGTCCTTAAAAAAAGCTCTTTTACCATTTTTTTTATAAGATAGAGTTGCTGGGCATCTTTTTTGCCAAAATAGGCATTGTTAGCTTTTGTTATATTTAAAAGTTTTAAAACCACTTGTAATACTCCGTTAAAGTGCCCCGGTCTTTTGTATCCTTCTAAAATATATCCCTTTGTTTTTGGTGCAAGTACAGTTATCTCATCTTCAAAGTATATCTCATCAGCCGTAGGTAAAAAAAGTATATCAACCCCCGCAAGTGAGCATATCTTTTTATCCGCTTCTATTTTTTTCGGATATTTTTCAAAATCCTCACCTTCTAAAAACTGGGTAGGGTTTACAAAAATGGACACTATGGATATATCATTTTCTTTTACACACTTTTGTATCAACGAAAGATGACCGCCATGCAAAGCCCCCATGGTAGGTACAAAACCTATCTGCTTTTCACTGATACTCTCAAGATATTTTATCAAGTTATTAGTTTTGGTAAATATTTGCATTTATATACATTTCCTTAAGTCATTTTTTTGTAAAATAAAGGAGTTTTTTCAAGATGAATTTTTGCTTGGTTGCTTACCGGTTCTGTAGGCGTCCATTTTTGCGTGACGCAAAAATAGCCGAAAGCCTCGGAAAAATTGCAAGGATGCAATTTTGAGAATGAGGTAAACAATTAAGCAAAAATTCATCTTGAATTGTGATAGGTATTATACCAAAATAAAATATACAGGAGCCTTTTTGGATAGCTACGAATATAACGAACTTTTAAAAAAACTACAAACCAAGATAGAAAATATCCAAAAGATAATAGAACCGCATAAGCTTCAACAAAGAATTGAAGAGATAGAAAAGCTTGAAAGTGAGGGGGATTTTTGGAGTGATGCCAAAAAAGCAGGTGCTCTTCAAAAAGAGAAAAATACAAAAAAATCAATCCTGGAAAAATT
>CAZMKH010000310.1:0-1911 GCA_964566455.1 uncultured Campylobacteraceae bacterium
ACCCATCAACTAGAGCAACATTTAACCCCGGATAATTTGGTATAACACTAAAAAGTTCTTTTATATCTTTTATCATCAACTCCCCAACTCATACAGTTCTCTAAAGATAAAAGCTTCGATTATTTCATCTGTATTCATTTTGTTTGGAGCTATCAAAACCCCTATATCTTCATCCAAAAAATCTTCCACATCTTCATTTTTATCTTTTACCACAACAAAATCAATCAATTCTTTTATATCATTTTTACTTTTATAATGCATCTCATTGATTTTAGTGCCGTTATCCAAAGTTACTACCGCCCAATCTTTCGGCTTACTTAGATGCGATATATTTTGCTCATTATCAAGAGGGATAAGTATATTCATCCATAATACTCTTTGGAGTGTATAGTAATCTCTTTGACATCTTCATTGATACCGTTTTGTCTGTCTCTGTAATTTTGAGCTGCCGCAAGATACGCATGCATTACCAGTCTTGGCTTCTCTTTGTCAGGAGTCAGGTCGGCTTCAAGTTCACTTAGCAAGTCATTACACAATTCCACCCCGTCATCAATGCTGTGTCCTTTTACGGTATCGGTAAACAAAGAGCCTGTAAGCAGAGTGCTTTTACACCCTTTTATCAAAAAACTTATATCTTGAATTATTTCATTTTCATCCACATTTAAAAATATAGTGGTCTTTGCCTTTTTTTCAGGGTTTATACAAATCCCTTTGGCATTATAATTTTCCATTTTCCCAAAATTTTTGGGATGGTTAAAGTGCTCTCTTAGCTCTTCTTGCTGCTCTTTTGTCATTTGTGGCATCATATAAACATTCCTTTTAACATAAAAAATATCATTGCAGAAAGCAAAGCTGCAATTGGCACAGTTACTATCCAGGCTGCTACTATCTTTTTAAGCGCATCTCTTTTGACATATTTCTCTTTTTTGATACTTTTTATAGCTTTTTTCTCTTTTTTTATCTTCTTCTCTTCGGTATTTATCTCTTTGATAAGCTCAACTATCTTTTCATAATCTTCCAAAGTTTTATCATCTTTTTGTTGCAACTCTTTAAAATGACTCTTAAGCTCATCCAAACGCTGCTTCTCTTCTTCGAGATTTATCCTCTCAATTTGAGCTTTCTCTTCAAGATTTTTAACTCTATCAAGCCACTCTCTTAAAAATCCTACACCAAAAACTCCACCTATTGCTATATGGGTTGAACTGACAGGAAGTCCTAGCTGACTAGCCAGTATAACAGTAATGGCTGCCGCTATAGCTATGGAAAATGCTCTTATCTTATCAAGCTCGGTTATCTCACTGCCTACAGTTCGAATGAGCTTGGGTCCGTAAAGCGCCAACCCTATGGATATACCAAATCCGCCCACAGCCATAACCCAAAAAGGAATACCCGCTTTAGCAGAGATGGCATTGTTTATAACGGCATCGCTTATCGCAGCCAAAGGACCTACCGCATTCGCCACATCGTTTGCACCGTGGGCAAAACTTAAAAGTGCCGCAGCAAATACCAAAGGTATGGTAAAGTAGGCACTTATACTTCTTCTACTGTCATCAGTTATCACGGTTTGTTTTAGTTTTTTACCTGTATAAAGGTAGACTATCACTGCCACTATAATTCCTACAATATTTGCCGTTAAAAATGTAGGTTTTTTTGTATCGGGAAGTATATCGACAATACTGTTTACAAATGCTGTAATATCAGGCCAAATGTGCTTAAAACCTTTCAGCATAAGATATGTTGCAAATGCCCATGCCATCACAGAAACATAAAACGGTATCCACTTTTTTGCACTTTTTATCCTGTCATCTTGAAATATGATGGTTTTTTTTATGCCGTATAAAAACAGAGCCGCAATGGCTCCGCCGATAGCAGGAGATATCACCCATGAAGCTACAATTTTACCCATTGTTC
>CAZMKH010000311.1:0-1903 GCA_964566455.1 uncultured Campylobacteraceae bacterium
AAGCGGAGTAACACCTGCTGCCATAGACATACTGCAAATCTATATAAAACTGCATAAAAGATAGTGATATGAGGAGTAAAAAGGGATTGATTTTATTTTTTTCAACCTTTTTTATTTTCTCTTTTTCTACTATTTTATATCTAAAATTTCCGTCATATTTTTTACAGTTTGAAGACAAGATAAATGATATGATGTTTTTAAGCAGAGGTGAGAGAAAAGCTGATAATAATATCGTTATAGTTGACATAGATGAAAAAAGTCTAAAAGAGTTGGGACAGTGGCCATGGAGTAGAGACAAGGTTGCAAAAATTATACAAAACCTTACAAATGATGGTGCAGGTATAATAGGTCTTGATATCGTTTTTGCCGAAGAAGACAACAGCTCACCCAAAAAAATACTAAAGAAACTGGGACTTAAAATAAAAGGCATAAAAGATTATGATGAGATTTTGGCAAAAAGTATCAAAAACTCTCCTACAGTTGTAGGGTATGTATTTACTCTTGCAAATGACGGTATAAAACCGACATCCACTCCCAATCTTGACGCTATAGTTATTGAAAAAAACAAACCAGAACGATCATATATCATAAAAGCATACAGAGCAATTTTAAATATCCCCATCATTCAAAAAAATGCAAATGCAAACGGATATTTCAACACTATACCCGATGATGACGGAGTGGTAAGAAGCATACCGATGCTTATAAGTTTCAAAGGCAACCTCTATCCATCACTAAGCCTTGAAATTATCCGAAATGCACTACAGGAAAAAATCATAAAAGTCAATTATGAAAACAATGGAGTAAAGTCCATAACCATAGGCAATATGACAATACCGACCGATATTTACGGCAGAATGTTGATAAACTATGCAGGAGCCCAAAAAAAATACAGATATATTTCAGCAGCCGATGTGTATCATAACAATATCGACAAATCTCTTATCGCTAACAAAATTATCCTTATAGGCACCTCCGCAGCAGGTCTTCTTGATCTAAGAAGTACCCCGTTTGACTCTGCATATCCTGGGGTTGAGATACATGCCAATGCACTTGACAATATGATAAACCAAAATTTTATATCTATTCCTATGTGGGCATCTGTTGCTGATATGTTGAGTTTAGTCGTGGTAGCCTTTTTGGTTTTGGCCCTACTGTTGATACCAAATATTTTTTTGTCACTTATCGGTATAATATCTTTAAACTTTGCATTTTTATATTTTCATTACTATCTTATGTTTTATAAAGGTATTGTACTAAATACCCTTTTCCCTTTAGTAGAAATGAATCTGCTGTTTTTTATCGGTACCGCTGTCAACCTCTTTTATGAAAACAGGCAAAAAAAATTAATCAAATCAAAATTTGCCAAAAAAGTTTCACCGGCAGTTGCAGAAGAATTACTTAAAGAAAATAAAACAATCCTTGAAGAAGAGCGGGAAATCACCATATTTTTTAGTGACATAAGAAGTTTTACAACCATATCCGAACAAATCGGCTCTCCAAAAAAACTGATATCTCTTTTAAATGACTATATGACTCCAATGGTTGATATCATTACAAAATACAACGGTACGGTAGATAAATTTATAGGTGATGCCATTATGGCATACTGGAATGCTCCTATAGATATAAAAGAGCATGCCGATAGCGCACTTGAAGCATCCATTGAGCAAATCATCAAGCTAAAAGATATGGAAGCTGTACTCAAAAAACAATATGATACTGTCATAAATATAGGTATAGGTTTAAATTCCGGCAAAAGTATCGTGGGAGAAATGGGCTCTCTTGGAAGAAGTGACTATACTTGCATAGGTGACCCTGTAAACCTTGCCTCAAGAGCAGAAGGATTGTGCAAAGTGTATGGTGCAAAAATCATCCTGACACAATTTACAAAAGAGTTGCT
>CAZMKH010000312.1:0-1903 GCA_964566455.1 uncultured Campylobacteraceae bacterium
AAATTGTAGCAAAGTCAGGATATCCGCTTCTTGGACATTTACACATAAATTCAGGCAGTGTTATTTTGATAGTATAGTCATTGTTATGATTGTTCGGCCAAAAATTCTCCTCTTTTTTTATATCGAACTCTTTTATCTCTTTTTCACCGTATCGCATCAATCTATCTCCTTTTTTGGTTTTCCTACTATAAATCCCTGAATATAGTCTATCCCAAAATCTTTAAAAAAGTTGTAACTTTTTTCATCTTCTATAAATTTTATAACAGTTTTAACATCCAAATCTTTAAATATAGTTATAAAAGCTTTTAAAATTTCCATATGTTTTTTATCTTCATATTTTTTAGAATACTCTATGTCAAACTTAACTATATCAAAATTTATATTTTTTATATACTTAAAAGATGTATTATCCGCTCCGAAATTATCTATTGCAACCAAAAAGCCCATATCTCTTAAGATATTTATATTTTCATTTAGTCTGATGATATCATTTAAAGAGTTGTTTGCACTTATTTCAAAAATAATTTGCCCTCTGTTTATGTTATAAATAGTGAGTAGTTTTTTTATTTTGTTTAAAAAATTACTGTTTCTTATCGAATATGATGAAATGTTGATAGAAATTTTTTTATCTCTTTTTTTTGAAGCTATTTTAAAAACTTCTTCTAACAAAATCACATCAAACTTTAATTCATATCCGATTCTATTAACAACGGAAATAAACTGATTTTGAGAAATTTTCCCGTAATGTTTGGAATTTAGTCTTACCAACAGTTCGAATATAATGATTTCATTTGAGTTGATATCTAAAATCGGTTGATATCTAAAATCAAATTTTTTCTCTTCTATAAGAGATACAATCAGTTTTTCAAATTCATTTACTTTAATATTCAATCTTCTGTTTTTTCTTCTTTCATTCATATCAAATTTTAATTTGTCATATAGTGAGACCAGTAGCTCTTCACCACTGTTTTCACTCTCACTTTCACTTAATGAATATATAATTTTTAAAAATATATTATCAATTTGTTCATTTTCTATTTTATTGATAAACTGTTTTATTAAATGATTTGCTTTTTTTTCATCAGTTTTCAAAAGAAGTATAAAGCTACCTCCTACAATATGACCTATTTTATTGTTTTTAAAACCCTGTTTGACTAAAAAGCTATCCAATCTGTAAGCAAATGCAGATAATATTTTATCAGTTTTTTTGATACCGTATCTGTCATTTATATCTTCAATATTGTTTATTTTAAGCAATATAACCAAAAAATTATCATCTTTTTTTTCTTTATCTATAATTTTTAAAATATAATCTCTTGAAAATGTCTTTGTAATATTATCTATAAGTGAAGTATTAAATGCCATATATATTTGATATAAAATATAGTAGATATATAGAAAAGTTATAACCAAAAAAGCTATGATATTATTTTCAAGAAGTTCTCTGATATCCAAATCAGTTGTAACAATAAATACAGCAAAACCTATGATAAACAAAAAAGGTAATGCAATCTTCAAGGAGAGAATAAAACGGTTTTCTCTCTCCTTGATTTCACTGTAAAGCATTATACATCCAAATGTTTTACATCTTTAGCATGCTCTTGTATATAATTTCTTCTTGGCTCTACCTCATCACCCATAAATAGAGAAAAAGTTTCACTTGCAAGCTCAAAGTCATCCACTTTTACTTTTAGAAGTCTTCTATTTTGAGGATTCATAGTGGTTTCCCAAAGTTGTTCGGGATTCATTTCACCAAGACCTTTGTATCTTTGTATATAAGCGCCTTTTTTGGCATTTTTTTCTATCTCTTTAAGTATATCTATAAGGTCTCTGTCTCCAAATATCCCATTGTCTCTCTCTTTTATCTTGGAGTGGATATATAAAGCTTCTTCATAAAGCGGAT
>CAZMKH010000313.1:0-1902 GCA_964566455.1 uncultured Campylobacteraceae bacterium
AACCTATGGGATTGCTTCCAAAGATTGAGGGTGAGTATGATATAGAAGATAAAGAAATTGACGGGCTTACTCATTTGATATTTACCAAGAAAGAAAATCCAACAGCAAAAACTGACTACAACAGCACAAGTTGTCACGGATAAACAGATGGGTAAAAATTTAGCTACCGAAATGGCGCCGCCGTTCATATTGGTTGCACACTACTTTATAGCTGGAGCTATCTTTTATATGATAGCATCTTTTATATTGCCTTTTTATGCAGGTGAGCTAAACTCGTTTTTCTTATCGCCTGCAATAGCCAGTTTGATGCATTTGTATCTCCTTGGATTTATCATGATGATTATCTTTGGAGCTATGTATCAACTTATTCCTGTTGTTTTGGAGATACCGATCTTTTCAAAAGATTTTGCATACATACAGTTTTATCTTTTTGTGATTGGAGTGGTAATATTTTCCATAGCACTAGGAGTAAATGGCTATATAAAGATGTTGCCTTATGGAGCTATAATGATGTATATATCTATGCTTATATTTGTAGCTAATGTATTTTTAACATACAAAAATATAGAGCTTTGGAGCATAACTGCAAAGTATATACTTGTTTCAAACATATTTTTGGCTTTGGGAATAAGCATAGGCTTTTATATGGCACTGGACCTCATTTACGGCTTTGGAGCGGATATAGTTTCGCTGGTGACTTTACATATATCCACTACTATCGTAGGTTATATTTTGATGACTATCATGGGAGTAGGAATGATACTTCTTCCTATGTTTTCGCTATCCCATGGATTTAGCGACAAGTCTATAAACATAGCCTTTTATTTGGTTATTGCAGGCTTGGTGCTGTTTTTGGTATCAATTTTTACCGGAATATCATTGCTAAAGTATCTAGGTGTTGCTTTGGTGGGAATTTCTATTGTCTTAGGGCTTTACCAAATGTGGCTTATTTTTAGTACTAGAATAAGAAAACAAAATGACTTTTGGGCGAAAAATATGATAGCATCATTTTTTTCATTGATTTTTTCATTGATTATATTGAGTTTTGCCATCTTTTTAAACAGTCAAACACTCTTTATCCTGTTTGGCTTTATACTATTTTTTGGATTTTTTGTCTTTTTTATTGTGGGACATATCTATAAGATACTTCCATTTTTGGTATGGTATCAAAGATACTCTCCGCTTGTCGGAAAGATAAAAGTTCCAATGTTAAATGAAATGGTAAAAGAAAAAGTAGCTGATATGCAATTTTGGATAACAACTTTTGGAGTTATATTGTGTGCTGTTGCGATATTTACTCATATTAGTGCACTATTTGTAACAGGAGCTGTTATCATGGCACTTTCTACAATGTTGGTTATATATAATATTTACTACACTTTGGTGTATGGTTTAGATAGATTAAAAGATATAAAGGATTAGTTATGGCAGTTACAGAAGAACAGGTCAAAAAAGCGATAAAAACAGTTATAGACCCTGAAGTTGGATTTGATATTTACTCTTTGGGGCTTATTTACGGCATAGATATTGATGGGGACAAAGTCAAGGTTACCATGACACTTTCCACCAGAGGTTGTCCTTTGCATGAAATGATGAAACAGTGGACAAAAGAGGCAGTTGAAAAGCTTGAGGGAGTGAGTGAGTGTGAGGTAGAGATAGTTTGGGAGCCGGCCTGGAACATAACAATGGCTAGTGATGAAGTGAAGAAAGCTCTAGGGGCTTTCTCGTGATTAGTGATTTGTAACTCGTGATTGGTGAATAACGGGTAGAAAAACAATAAAAGGATATTTATGAGTGATTTTCCAGAGTTTTTTAAGAGAGTTCCGTCTATTGTGACTTATGATCCATTGGCAGATATATTGGGTACTTTCAAAGACGGTAAGATAATGTTTAACTATATTC
>CAZMKH010000314.1:0-1887 GCA_964566455.1 uncultured Campylobacteraceae bacterium
ATATTGTCAATTATGGCAGCATGTACAAATACACCTGGAAAAGTTTCTCCTGATGAAACCATTATGCTGTCATGCAAACCGATAGCAGTTGTTCCGATAATAACATTCTTGCCTATAATTTGCTGAGGGTTGATTCGGTTTTGAAGTACATCTATAGCTGATATAGAGTTGTATTTGCTTTTTTTGCCAAAATTTAAAAGAATATTACTGTTTTTGTCAGTTTTAAAATGGTGTCCCAAGATGGAAAATTGACCATCTTTATATGAGACGGTTGAATTTGCAAGAAGAGATGCAAGGGCAAGTGAAGGAATGGTGTATTCTTTGTAATTTATAAAAGTCGGTACTCTTCTGAGCCTACCGTCTTCATCAGTTTTTATATTCATAAAACCAACCATATAGGCATTTTTTTGCAAAGAGGGTATATTGCAAAGAATGGAGTTTGCTTTTGGTATTGTCGGTAAATCAAAATGTATATTTTTATTTTTTTCAGGGATATAGCAATCTTTGTCAAAATTTGAAGAGCTACTCAAATATATCGGCAGGATAGTTTTTGTTTTTGATATTTGATATGCAAATACTTTATCATTATCCTGTAATATCGGGTTGAGACCTTTTATGTTGATGTTTATAGAAAAGAATTTTTTATAAAATTCTTTCATCATTTTTGGGGAAGTTTTATCTTTTTCAGGGAAAATAATATCAAAACTTATACTTGCAGGGTAGTGTTTTGAGATAGATTTTATAAGCTGAGACAAAATGAGTCTTGACCAAGGCCACTGCCCCAAAGCTTTTATGCTTTTTTCATCTATATCTACTATGGTTACATATGATTTATTGTTGGTTTTTGGGCTTTGGGCTGCTTTTAGGCTGAGGTCATAAACAGTATAGTCAAAAAACTTTAGTGCTTTGCTGTAGTAAAGGGCGGTATACACCAAAAGGAGTATACCAAGTCCTGCTACAAAGTATTTTTTTTTCAACTTATTATTTTATCAAAAGCTCTACTCTTCTGTTAAGAGGTTCTGAAACATTATCCCCTGTTTTTACCAGAGGGTCAGCTTCGCCGTAAGACTGTACTTTTATATTGTTGTCTTTGGCACCGTGGGATATGATCCAGTTTTTAACCATCTGTGCTCTTTTCATGCCGAGCTTTACATTGTATTTTTGTGGGCCTTTCGTATCCGTGTGTCCAATGATATTTATATCGCAGGGAGTTCTCTCTTTTATATATTTCAAAATTTGAGGCAGTTTGTTTATGGATTCATTTGTCAACTGATTTGAATCCTGCTTAAAATATAAAAGCACATGGACAGGCTTGGGTGGTAAAGCAACTATAACACTTTTAAACTTCTTTTCCACAATCTTTTTATCCATTATCTTTTTTTTGCTTGGAGGTGCTTTTTTTGAAGTAAGGGTGACATACTCCAAAGGCTTGTCTATAACAGTGCTACCGACATCTGTTTGAACTACTATGGCATTGTGAGTTTTGTTATTGTCCAAAAGTACAACTGTGGCATTTGAAGGATGATGAGTGAGTGAGGCAAAAAGCATCCCTATCCATGTCAATATTACTACTGCTTCCACACCGACCCCCTATTTGACTTCTACTAAAAATTTGGTCCCTCTTATGCCTATGGTGCCTTCGGGGATTTTAAACTTTACTGATTTTGGAGATAGTTTTCCTATCTTTCCTGATTCAAATGCTGCCAATCCTTTTTTCATATCCAAATTTATATCAAAATTATTACTGGCGGGTTTGAAGATATATTTGTTTATATTGAGTATACTATTCTCACCCAAAGAGAGGAGTGTGCCATCATCAAAAATAATTCCAAGCTTTCCATCTTTCTTTGTAATTAATACATCACCCTGATAAAGCTGTTCACCGCT
>CAZMKH010000315.1:0-1876 GCA_964566455.1 uncultured Campylobacteraceae bacterium
TAGTTATCTTTTTCTTTTTTATCAATCTTTATGCAGATGAATTGGTAAGATACTTTAAAACAGTACTTCCTATGCAAAAAGATGAGGTTGATGAAATATTTTCCCAGATTACTGATGTAATGAATGTGGTTTTTTACTCTATATTGACTACTGCCATACTCGAAGGCTTTTTGTTTGGTATTATCGGGAAGGTTTACGGATATGACGGATTGCTGCTTGGCATTTTGTATGGATTTTCATCTTTGATACCTGTCATTGGCGGGGCAATTATGTGGCTCCCTATATCTTTATATGAGTTGGCTTTGGGCCATACAAAAGAGGCTATTTTCTTTGCGGCATACTCTGTCATCGTTATCTCTGTCATAGCAGATACTTTTGTAAAACCGATGATAATAAAATATATAAATGAAAGGTTTTTCAAAACCAAAACTATGATAAATGAACTTTTGGTATTTCTTTCTATCCTCGCAGGACTTTCAACATTCGGCTTTTGGGGAATGGTTTTAGGACCGGCAATAACGACACTTTTTATATCAGTATTGAGTGTTTATAAAAAAATAGAGGATTAAACCTCACTCAAAAGCCCTTCAAAGATTTTTGTTATCTCTTCGGCACTTATCAATCCTTCGGCCAAAAATTTACCGTTATATTCAAGTGTAGGGTCTTTTGCTACACCTTTTTCTATGGATTTGGCTGTATCTTTTTGGTAGTGAATTTTTAAACGAAGAGGTAAATGTTTGACGGCACACACCAATCTTTTTGAAAGCTTTACTCTGTTTGTATCACTTCCGTGTATCGTAACTTCAAACAGAGGATAAGCTTTGTCTTCATTTAGAATTTCTCCCTCTTTAAGCGGATAGCAGTATTCAAGTGGCATTATTCCTGCCTGCTTATGATATACAAAGTGATTTTGATGGCCTCGCTCAGCAGGTCAATTGACTCGGTGATATATAGCTTATTTGCTACATCTTTTATGTTAAGGCAGAGAAAAAATATCCTATCTTTGAATATTAAATGTTTTATGATTTCATATCCGTCATTTGGTTCATTTTCTAAAAATTCCATCTCTTCTATAGCCCAACCGAAATTTTGTCCAATCATATCTGAGATATTTTGTTTTACCTTGTCAAAAGTAAGGTTTTTTTCATTTGTTACGGTTCTTTGATGGATGATGTCTGTCATAGCTCTGATGGTTGCCAAAGAGCTGTCAAGTGTTAGATATGATGATACTGAGAGGTTGTTTAGCGGTTTTTGTATAGCATCTCTTAAAGTTTCAAAACTTTTTTTATCTCCACTGTTAAAGAATTCTGTCCCATAACGCTTTATAACTGAAAGATTTAGGCCTGCTTCAAGCAATATATCTTTATACTCTTTTAATTCATCCAAACTTTTTTCAAACTCCTCTTTGTGCTTTAACTCAATACTGTAATTTTTTATTCTCTTTTTATATCTCATAAATGCCATATGAAGTTCATTTACTGCTATAAAAAGGTTATTTGCCCTGTATGGAGACTCAGAGAGTCTTTTTTGTGCAAAATACTCTTCACTCATAATGGCATCAGTTATTTTAAAATATTTAACGATCAACTTTATGTACGACAAAAGAGATGTATCTTTTTTTGAAACCTCAAGTATAAGTTCGGACAATAAATGATAGCCGTATGACATATAAATAGGATCTAACTTTATATGATAATGCACAACTGCAACTTTTGCAATTTTATTATAAAGTTTTTCATCAAACGGTTCAGATAAAAGTGCAACAACAAATTTTATCTGCTTTTCTTTTAGCTCTGGTATCCTGTCTATCGGTATAAAAGTGGCAAATACATCTTTGGATAGCAGTTTTTCATAAAATTTATCCATAATTTCATTT
>CAZMKH010000316.1:0-1875 GCA_964566455.1 uncultured Campylobacteraceae bacterium
CATATCTCACATTTTCACCGAAAAAGTAGTGTTTTTTTACGATAATATCTTTAAGGATTTTATTTAATGCGTGACCGATATGGATATGACCGTTTGCATAAGGAGGTCCGTCATGCAGAGTAAAACTCTTTTTTGCATCTTTTCTGTTTCTTTTCATCTTTTCATAAACATCTTTTTCTTCAAACCACATTTTATATCTTTTTGGCTCATTTTGAGGAAGGTTTCCTCTCATGGCAAATGTAGTCTTAGGCAAAAGCAAACTATCCTTATAATCCATAAACTTAACTCCTGTAAGGGTATCTCATAAGATGCCCGTAAAATAATGGAGCTTATTTTATCCAAAAAGGCATTAAAATAGGTTAAAAGCAGGATTGGATTATGGTATAATTTGTACTTAAGGAGTTTTGATGAAAACAGCACTTGTTATAATCGGTGAAAATATTAAGTATAATGAAATATTGACTGACTATGTCAAAAGAGAAGTAAATGAATATCTTAAAAAGATAGATTTTTACTATATGCTTGATGGAAGCGACAAAGATTTTTTTCTGCTTGTAGAGGATATTTTACAAAAATGCTCTCAAATTATTATAGCTACGGATGAGAAAAATTTTAACATTACAGGCAAAATCATCTCAACTCTGCATGGAGACACTCTGGTTTTGAAAAACGGTATACTCTTGCCGTCAGATAGTTCTGTTTTTGATGAAGATAGTTATCTCTTTGAAAAAGAGAGTTATAAAATAAATGTCATAAAAGTCAAAGAGGAGCAAAAACTTCCAAAAATTTTACTAAAAGAGAACAACAGTGTAAAATTTATCAATATATTTGATATGGATGAAGAATCTTGTGAAATACTTTTATCACCCGTTGCAGAGAATTATGAGATAAAAACCAAAATCATCAAAATAATTGACGGATGGAATCTTGTAAAATTGGAGAGTTTGAAGTATGGACAGATAAATAATTTTATCGATTCTGTTATCCAGTTACTTCCCGATAAAGTCATTCCTCAAAAAGATATCTTTTCTCATATAACATTTAAACTCATCGAAAATGATATAAAAATATCTACGGCAGAGAGTTGTACAGGCGGTCTTCTTTCAGCAACTCTTATAAAATACAGTGGAGTTTCAAGTGTCATCAACGGCAACCTGGTAACATATGCCAACGATATAAAAGAAGCCTGGTTGGGAGTAAACCCTAAAACTTTGGAAAACTACGGGGCAGTCAGTGAAGAGTGTGTCAATGAAATGCTTGAAGGTGCTTTAAATGTGAGCAACTCTGACATATCCATAGCCATAAGCGGAGTAGCCGGACCCACTGGAGGCACAAAAGAGAAGCCTGTCGGCACAGTATATATCGGAGTAAAAAGTAAAAATAACGGAGAAATCATAAAAAGAGTTCACTTTAAAGGTGACAGAGTTTACATTCAAAATCAAGCTGTAATATATGCTGCAAAAATGTTACTTGAGCTGGAAAAAAATATTTTTTTTCAAAATTAAAAAAAACCCTTGACAAATGATATTTTTTTCTCTATAATTTCAACTCCATTTCACATGGTACGGGTGACTCCTTAGCTCAGCTGGTAGAGCATCTCCCTTTTAAGGAGGTGGCCGTTGGTTCGAATCCAACAGGGGTCACCATTTTTATTTAAAACAGTCTTAAGCCAAAAGACCCCATCGTCTAGTGGCCCAGGACCCCGCCCTTTCACGGCGGTAACAGGGGTTCAAATCCCCTTGGGGTCGCCATTTATTGGCACAAAAGTTCTTGGGCAAATTCTCCGGTCGCTTAGCAAGTAGACCTAAAAAAACTTGCAGTTTTTTCAGGTTCCGGTCGCTTAGCTCAGTTGGTAGAGCGCCACCCTTACAAGGT
>CAZMKH010000317.1:0-1862 GCA_964566455.1 uncultured Campylobacteraceae bacterium
GCAGGGCTTTGATGAGCAGACCGGAGCTTTTACTCTTGGATGAGCCCAGCATGGGCCTGGCACCTATCATAGTGGATGATATATTTGAAGTTATAGAAAATCTAAGAAAAAAGGGAACTACTATATTTTTAGTAGAGCAAAACGCCTACTTGGCACTTGAGATAAGTGACAGAGCCTATGTTTTGGAAAACGGTGAAATAGTAATGAGCGGTAACTCAAACGAACTGATAGATGATAAAAAAGTCAAAGAGGCATATCTTGGGATGTAGTTTTGTACGAGTTGGTAGGGAAAGAGAGACTTTTAAACTATACAAAAAAGCTAAATATGGAAAGTAGAATATCTCATCTTTTAGGAAAATTTGATGGCTAAAAAACTACAAAAAAAGATGTTTCATGAAATTAATAACAAACAAATATTTGAAGATGCCAAGAAGTATGCATTTGAATATTTGGATAAATCTTTTGATAAAAATGTTTTTCCATCAGATAAAGCGATTGGTAATCTTGATAAATTTGTAGAAGAAATGCCCGAAGATTCAGGCAATGGGATTTCTATAATAGAACAACTTCACCGATACGGTTCTCCGGCAACAGTCTCTCAAAATGGCGGTCGCTATTTCGGTTTTGTTAACGGTGGGATTATTCCGATTTCACTTGCGACTCGTTGGTTGAGTGATGCTTGGGATCAAAATAGTGCATTATATGTAATGTCTCCGATTGTTTCGAAACTTGAGGAGGTGGTTGAGGAGTGGTTAAAACAATTGTTTGCCTTACCTAAACAAACTGTAGCAGGTTTTGTAAGTGGTACTTCAATGGCTACTTTTTGTGGTTTAGCTGCCGCAAGATACCGTATTTTAAAAAATAGAGGATGGGACATCAATAAAAAAGGACTTAACGGTGCACCAAAGATTAGAATAGTGGCTGGTAAATCAGCTCATGCTACAGTTGTTAAGGCAGTTGCCTTGTTAGGTTTGGGTATTGATAATATAGAATGGGTAGATATTGATGAACAAGGCAGAATAATCCCATCATCTATTCCAAAGCTTGATGAAAGTACAATCTTGATATTGCAAGCCGGAAATGTAAACTCCGGTGCATTTGATGCTTTTGATGAAATTTGTAATAATGCAAAAAGAGCAAATACTTGGGTTCATATTGATGGTGCTTTTGGATTGTGGGCAGCCGTAACAAAAAAATTAAGTTTTCTAACAAAAGGTATAGAAAAAGCAGACTCTTGGTCAGTTGATGGTCATAAAACACTAAATACCCCTTATGATAGTGCTATAATACTTTGTAAAGATAAAGAAGCACTTATTCAGGCTTTGCAGGCATCGGGTAGTTATATTGTTTATAGCGAACATAAAGATGGCATGTTATTCACGCCGGAAATGTCAAGAAGAGCTAGAGTTGTTGATCTGTGGGCAACTTTAAAATATTTGGGAAGATCCGGCATAGATGAATTGGTGTATAGTTTACATAAAAGAGCAGTTCAATTTAGTATAGAGTTAAAAAAGAGAGAATTTGAGATACTAAATGATGTTGTTTTCAATCAAGTGTTGGTTGCTTGCGAGAGTGATGAGATAACAAATAAAGTCATAAAGTATATTCAAGACTCAGGTAAATGTTGGGTCGGTGGAGCAAAATGGAACGGTAGAGATGTGATTAGGATTAGCGTTTGTTCTTGGGCAACGACCGAAGATGATATTGAACATTCAGTTAATTCTTTTGTAATGGCAAGAAAAAAGGTTATGCAAGAATATAGCCCTTAATGTATAAAAACTAAAATGTATCTTTTGATATAAAAAGGTACTTGTAAATTGATATATTTTTTCTAAGAGTATCTATATCACTTAGTTTTAAGC
>CAZMKH010000318.1:0-1842 GCA_964566455.1 uncultured Campylobacteraceae bacterium
AAGGAGTTTAAGTGTTTTTGGAAGATATTAAATTTTCACTTTGGTGTGATTTTGTAGAGAGAAATTTTTTGCAAAACGAGTTTAAAAAATTGATAGATAACGGTGTTGTAAATGGTGCTACAAGCAACCCGGCAATTTTTAAAGAAGCTATTTTAAATTCACCTGTTTACAAAGCGGAGATTAAAAAACTCAGCTCAAAGTCAGCCAAAGAGATATATGAGGAACTTGCTTGTGAAGATATAAAGTTGGCAGCTGATATTTTGGAGCCGTTATACGAAAAAGGTGATGACGGATTCATAAGTATAGAGATAGACCCTAGACTTTGTGATGATTCAAAAGAGAGTACAAAAGAAGGAATTAGACTTTTTGAAAAAATAGGGAAGAAGAATGTAATGATAAAAGTTCCGGCAACCGAAGCGGGATATGAAGTCATCGAAGAGTTGGTCAGTAATGGTATAAATGTAAATGTAACCCTTGTTTTTTCTCCTCTTCAGGCCAAACTCTCTTTGCAGGCTATAAAAAGGGCACATCAAAAAATAACTACAGGTAAAGATTTCCCCCAGGTTGTTATCAGTGTATTTGTAAGCAGATTTGATAGAAAATTAGATAACATACTTTTGGAAAAAAACATCAAAACATCTTTGACAGGAATTTATAATGCATCCAAAATATACAACATGATAGAGAGCCAAAATATCATCAATGTAAGAACACTTTTTGCAAGTACGGGTGTAAAAGGGGACAATTTAAGAAGTGATTATTATATAAAAGAGTTACTCTATCCAAACTCTATCAACACTGCACCCCTTAAGACTATTGATGCATTCTTAAAATCAAAAGAATTTACACCCAAAAAACCATTATCCAATGACATTATCGATAAATATTTCAGAGCTTTGGAAAGTCAGGGTATAAATATGGATGAAGTTTGTGATGAATTAATAACAGAAGGGATTGAAGCATTTAAGATAGCTTTCAATGAAATATTGAATACTTTATCAAAATAAAAGGATTTTGTATGAATGGTGCCAAAATTGAAGTAGATGTAAGAAGTCTGACATTTGAGATGACAAAAAGGCTGAAAGTTTATCTTGCCAAACTGGTTGAAAGAAGAGGAAGTGACCTTCATATCAAATCCAACGCACCGGTAAGAGGAAGAGTTGCCGGTGATATCGTTGAAATATCCCCGGATATTCTTTTAAAAGAAGATACTCTTACGCTTGCAAAAGAGTTGTTAAGAGGCAGATTTGGTGAATTGGTGGAAAAAAAGAGTGTCGACTTTACTTTTAAACTCAATGAGTACTATAACTTCAGAGCCAATATATTTTTTCAAATGGATGGAATATCCTGCGTTTTTAGAACCATTCCGACAAGAATCCCTACTATCAAGTCATTGAGGCTTCCAAATGTTGTTTATGACTTTTGTTCGCTAAACAGAGGACTTGTTTTGGTAACAGGACCGACAGGAAGTGGTAAAACTACAACTTTGGCTTCAATTATAAATGAAATAAACAAAAAAAGAAACAAGCATATCATTACTATCGAAGATCCAATAGAATTTGTATTTAAGGATGATAGGTGTATTGTAAATCAAAGAGCCATCGGACAGGATGCCCTTAATTTTTCAGATGCTTTGCGAGCTGCTCTTAGAGAAGACCCCGATATCATACTTGTCGGTGAGCTAAGGGATATGGAAACTATAGAAACTGCTATACATGCTGCGGAAACAGGACACCTCGTACTTTCAACTTTGCATACGATGGATGCCAAAGAAACCATAGGAAGGCTTATCAATATGTTTCCCGGAAACGAGCAAAACAGAGTAAAACTCTCTTTGGCTTC
>CAZMKH010000319.1:0-1840 GCA_964566455.1 uncultured Campylobacteraceae bacterium
CTATCCATGCTTGCAACTTGTTTGGTAAGAACAGTACTATTTCCATTTTTTATTTTTAGATACTTGTATGCGCTTGGATTTTCTTTAAAAGATGGAAGGGCAATACCTGTATAATATGCCTTGCTTGTTATTAAAAAAAGTGGGATATCAAAGCGCTTTTCTACTTTTTTTGGTCCCTCGCCATCGGCAAAAACTATCCAAACATAATGCTTATTTGTTCTTCCATTTAATGTCGAAGCTTCTCTCATAGCATATTTTAAATCATTTTTTACATATATAGCTGCCGGCTCATTTCCCTTTATCATACCATATGTTTCTTTTAAGATATCAGTAGCTTTTGCATAATCACCCGCACTTATAAAAAACAATCCGGACATATATGATGCAAAAGGATTTATAAAATCAGGGTATGGTTTAAACGCAAAAAGATTAGAGTATTGTTTCTCGATAGCATCTTTTGTAGTTTTATTATTTGCTGATTCGTTTATTTTGTTAAAATTAATTTTCTTTTTTTGAGCCTTTTTTTTATTTTCTTCTTCTATCTTCTTTTTCTCTTGACCTATCTCTTTCGCAAAAAATTCTTTTGCTCTTCTTTGTCTTTCTAAGGCTCGATTGAACTCTATTCTTGCATTTGTTTTATCAAGTCTACTCAAAAAGTCCATACCTTTATAGGTATTAACCATAATACCTTCATAAATTTTTGGTCTATAATCCATAAAAGTATCATTTGTCAAAGTTGCACCAATATTTGCTAAAAGTTTACCAGTCAGCACCTCTTCATCATATTTTTTAATCTTAACTTCTGATTTATCAAAGAAATAAATACTTTGGTTAAAATCTTGTGCATATCTTGAAATAAGCCCGGCGTCCAAATACCAAAGAAGGTCGTCTTTTTCATCTTTTATTAACTTTTTTGATATACTCTTGTAATCTCCAGCTTTTGCTGCACTTTCATAGTTGCCTGATTTTCCAAGTTTTCCCAGACTTGGAGTTGTTCCGGCACATCCTGCAAAAATTATCGAGCCTACCACAAGACCCAAAACACCTTTTTTTGTCACAAAATCTCCTTTTTTAATAATTTATAAGTAATTTTTTAAAATAAAAAAACATTATATTTAAATATAAATATTATGTCAATATTAATATTTATTTCAAATATGTAATATTTTAAATATTTTATATGTAAAAATGGTACATTTATAAAAAATAAATAAATAAAATAGTAAAATGTTATTCGATATTACTTGATTTTAAGTTTAGGAGTAAAAATGAAGAAAATTGAAGCGATAATAAAGCCTTTCAAACTTGAAGATGTTAAAGATGCTCTAGGTGCGGTTGAAGTAAGCGGAATGACCGTAAGTGAAGTAAAAGGATATGGAAGACAGCAAGGTCACAGTGAACTTTACAGAGGCGCAGAGTATGTAGTGGATTTTCTACCGAAAATTAAGATAGAAATCATTGTAAAAGAAGATGATGTAGACAAAGCAGTAGAAGCCATCATAAGATCTGCAAGAACCGGAAAAATAGGTGATGGTAAAATATTTATAAGCCCTGTTGAGAGAGTTATAAGAATAAGAACAAACGAGGAGAACGAAGAGGCAATATAAAAAAACTTTTTATATTGTCGATATATTTTCAAATCAAACTAAAAGGATAACAATGCATAAGCTGTTTTTATTTTTTATTTTGTCTGCTTCTTTACTGTTTGCTTCAAGTATTGCAATAGTAAAAAAAGCATCCGGAGAAGTTTTCGCAAAAAGAAATAATCATATGATCTCTCTTAAGAGCGGTGAACAGCTTTATCAGGGTGATGTATTAATTACAAAGAAAGATGGAAAGC
>CAZMKH010000320.1:0-1822 GCA_964566455.1 uncultured Campylobacteraceae bacterium
TGGTCATAGAAGCACTTAAAAGAGAAGGGGTTAAAACCGTTTTTGGTTATCCCGGCGGTGCTATTATGAATGTATATGACGAAGTATACAAACAGGATTTTTTTGAACATATATTAACTAGACATGAACAAGCTGCAATTCATGCAGCTGACGGATATGCAAGAGCAAAAGGAGATGTCGGAGTTGCTTTTGTTACAAGTGGACCCGGTTTTACCAATGCCGTTACAGGACTTGCTACAGCCTATATGGACTCAGTGCCTTTGGTTGTCGTAAGCGGGCAGGTACCCATAACCATGATAGGAACTGATGCATTTCAAGAGATTGATGCGGTGGGTATCAGCAGACCTTGCGTAAAACACAATTATCTTGTAAAAGATGTCAGTGAATTGCCAAGAATTTTAAAAGAGGCTTTTTATATAGCAAGAACAGGCAGACCGGGACCTGTACATATAGACATTCCCAAAGATGTTACAGCCCAAATGGGTGAATTTGTTTATCCCAAGTCTATAAAATTAAAAACTTACAGACCAAACTATGTAGGCAATCCCAGACAGATAAAAAAAGCCGTTGAACTAATAGCCGAAGCAAAAAGACCTGTGCTTTATTTGGGTGGCGGTATCATGAGTTCAAGTGCAACAAAGTCTGTAAGAGAATTTGTTGACATAACCGGTATACCTGCTGTTGAAACACTAATGGCAAGAGGTGCATTGCCTTACAATCATGAATATCTTTTCGGTATGCTTGGAATGCATGGAAGCTATGCGGCAAATATGGCTATGAGTGAAGCGGACCTTATGATAGCCGTGGGTGCCAGGTTTGATGACAGGGTTACAGGAAAACTAAGCGAATTTGCCAAACATGCAAAGATAATACACATAGACATAGACCCGAGCAGCATCGGCAAACTTGTAGATGTTGACCTCCCTATTGTCGGCGATGTAAAAAATGTTATAAAAGAGATGATGCCAAAAGTAAAAGAAAAGATTGACAAAGAGAGATATGTTCCATGGGTAGAGCTTTTAAAAAGATATAATGAAATACATCCTTTAAAGTTTGAAGACAGTGATGAAGTTATCAAACCGCAATGGGCTATCAAAAGAGTTGGTGAGTTGCTTGGTGACAAGGCTATCATTTCCACTGATGTAGGGCAACATCAAATGTGGGCTGCACAATTTTACCCATTTTCCAATCCAAGACAATTCGTCACTAGCGGCGGTCTTGGAACAATGGGCTTTGGATTTCCTGCGGCTATGGGTGTAAAAAGAGCAAAAGAGGATAAGATAAGCATAAATTTTTCCGGTGACGGATCAATTCTAATGAATATCCAAGAGCTTATGACAGCTGTTGAGAGTAATATACCGGTTATAAATATAATTTTAAATAATAACTTTTTGGGTATGGTAAGACAGTGGCAAACATTCTTTTATGACAAAAGATACTCTTCAACAGACCTTTCCATGCAGCCGGATTTTGTAAAATTGGCTGAAAGTTTCGGGGGAGTAGGTTTTAGAGTTACCACAAAAGATGAATTTGACAAGGCTTTGGATGAAGCGATAAAGTCAAATAAAGTTGCCATGCTGGATGTCGTAGTTGATCGAATGGAGAATGTTTTACCAATGGTACCGGCAGGCGGAACACTTTACAATATGATGCTTGATTTTAAGGAATAGGTATGAAACATTCATGTTTTTCTATAAAAATAAATACAAATAAAAATCATGGAAGTTTCTCTTGCCAAAGGCAAAGCTTTAGTGAGAGGAATTTTCAAGGAGCTTTGCTTCTTGAAAAGGAGAAGTAAAATGAAAGAGACAAGAAAAGTAAT
>CAZMKH010000321.1:0-1817 GCA_964566455.1 uncultured Campylobacteraceae bacterium
GTAGCTCCAAGTGCCAGTTGTGTTTCAATGGTAAAAAATCATTATGAAGATTTTATTGAAACAGATGACAGATATAAAAAAGTACAAAGCTCTATTTACGAGATATGTGAATTTTTAACTGATATTGTAAAAGTTAAAGAGCTTGAAGTAAGCTTTCCTCACAAAGTAGGTTTTCATCAAAGCTGTCATGGACTAAGAGAGCTTCATCTTGCAACCCCAAGTGAATTAAACGAACCATACTATTCAAAGCCACTAAAACTTTTAAATATGGTAAAAGATATAGAGTTGGTAGAACTTAAAAGGCCTGATGAATGCTGCGGATTTGGCGGAACTTTCAGTATAAATGAGCCTGAGATATCCATACAAATGGGAAAAGATAGAGTTTTAGACCACTTAAATGCAGGTGCAGAGTATATAGTAGGGTATGACAGCTCCTGTCTTATGCATATGGAGGGTATCATAAAAGCCAATGCTTATGACATAAAAATTTTGCATATTGCCCAAGTTCTTGCAGGAATGACTGATGAGCCATAGGCAAAAGGCAAAAGAGTTTTTAAGTGACAGCAAGTTTGCCTCTTGGCAAGATAGTGCTTTATGGTTTGTAAGAGTCAAAAGAGACATTGCAACAAAAGAGGTAAAAGAGTGGGAAGAGTTAAGACAAAAAGCTGCAGATATAAAAAAAGAGACTCTTGAAAATTTGGACAGTTATCTACAAGAATTTAAAAAAAATGCCCAAAAAAACGGTATCAAAGTACATTTTGCAAAAGATGCCCTTGAGCACAACAAAATAGTATATAAAATATTAAAAGAAAATAGTACCAAAAGAGTTGTCAAAAGCAAATCAATGTTAACTGAAGAGTGCCATTTAAATCCCTTTTTGGAGCATAAAAGCATAGAAGTGGTTGATACCGACCTTGGTGAGAGAATCATTCAGCTAAGAGGTGAAAAACCAAGCCATATAGTGCTTCCGGCAATTCATCTAAAAAAGGAGCAAGTCGGTAAAACTTTTGAAAAATATCTTGACACAAGTAAAGGAAACAGTGATCCGAAATATTTAACAAGAGCCGCAAGAGAGCATTTGAGAGAAAAATTTCTAAGTGCGGATGCCGCGATAACGGGAGTAAATTTTGCTATAAGTGAGAGCGGAAGTTTTGTAGTATGTACCAATGAGGGCAATGCCGATATGGGAACTGCGCTAACCAAACTACATATAGCATGTATGGGTATAGAAAAAATTATCCCAAAAGTAAAAGACCTTGGAGTTTTTACAAGAATTTTAGCTAGAAGTGCCACAGGACAAGCCGTTACAACCTATACATCCCATTATACAAAACCTGCCAAGGATTGTAAAATTCACATCGTTATAGTTGACAATGGAAGAAAAAAGATACTTTCGCAAAAAGAGTACTTTAATTCACTTAAGTGCATAAGGTGTGGGGCATGTATGAATACCTGTCCTGTTTACAGAAGAAGCGGAGGACACAGCTATCCTTATATCATACCGGGGCCTATAGGCTCGCTTTTAGGCTCTAACAGAGACTTGAAACATTATGGAGATACAGCTTTTGCTTCAACGCTTTGCGGAAGCTGCAACAATGTATGTCCTGTAAAGATAGATATTACCCATCAATTGCTGGCCTATAGAAAAGAGTATGTAAACAAAGGCTATCTAAGTCCTGTCAAAACAAGAGTTTTAGGTATAGTGGCATCAATTTTTTCAAATCCGACTCTAACATCTTTGAGCTTTAAGGCTTCTAGAGTTATACTTCCTTTGCTTCCAAAAAGTTTACATCTTTGGGGAGAGGGTAGAGAGTTGC
>CAZMKH010000322.1:0-1816 GCA_964566455.1 uncultured Campylobacteraceae bacterium
GCTGTTCAGACGAAGAGGAGCTTTCACCTTCGGAGATAAAAAATATATCTCTTATCATGGATGTCAAACTTCCTGTGAGAGTAAGGATAGGCTCCAGAAAAATGCTGTTAAAAGATGTTTTAAGTATGGATATTGGCTCGGTTATCGAGCTTAACCAACTCGCAAACGACCCTCTTGATATACTAGTAGGAGACAAAGTCATCGCTCAGGGTGAAGTTGTCATCGTTGATGGAAATTTTGGTATCCAAATCTCAGAAATAGGTACAAAAAGAGAGAGACTAGAAAAGCTAAGGTGATTATAATCTTTTCTAATATATAATCCTGTAAAAAATATAGGTATGTAGATGAAAATTATAGTCGCGATGAGTGGGGGAGTAGACTCTTCGAGTGTTGCTTATATGCTTAAAAACCAAGGGCATGAAGTGGAGGGAGTTTACATGAAACTTCATAACAAACCAAACTATCACGAAGCCAATATCGAAAAAGTAAAAAAGATTGCTGATTTTTTAGATATAAAATATCATATACTTGACCTTGGGAAAAAATTTGATGAGTATGTTTACAGACCGTTCATTGACTCATATATAAGAGGAGAAACGCCAAACCCATGCGTTATTTGTAATCGTACCATAAAATTTGGAGAATTGATTGAATTTACTAAAAAAAGAGAATTTGACAAACTAGCTACCGGGCATTATGTAAATATAAAAGATGGTTTTATAGCTGAAGCAAAAGATAAAAGTAAAGACCAAAGCTATTTTCTCTCCAATATTAAAAAAGAAAATATTCCCCATCTTTTATTCCCGCTAAATGATACACTAAAAAAAGATTTGAAAGATGCCGCATCAAAGATAGATATACTGAAGTCTTTTTCCACACAAAAAGAGAGTAGTGAAATATGCTTTGTAGACAATACCTACATAGATATACTAAAAGATTACACTCAAGTCGATATGCCGGGAAATGTTGTAGACAAAGATGGAAATATCATAGGCAGACATAAAGGATATATGTATTATACTATCGGTAAAAGACGGGGTTTTGAAGTCTTTGGTGCGCACAAACCTCATTATGTCACCAAGATAAATCCCGATACAAACGAGATAACAGTAGGCGACAAAGAAGATCTTGCGATAAAAAGTTTTTATATCAAAGATATCAATTTATTTGTAGATAAAGATGAGTTTAGCGCAGGGGTAAAGATAAGGTACAGAAGCCCAAAAACTCCATGCAGCGTAAAAGTAAACAAAGAAAATTTAACTGCCCATATTACTCTCAAAGAGCCTGTTTACGGACTTGCAAGTGGACAGATGGCAGTATTTTATGATGAAGATAAAGTAATTGCAGGAGGTTGGATAGTATGAGCAAAGGCGGCTGGTCATGTCCTCACAGCATTGAAGGAGTGTGTGATATCATCAAAAAAGAGTGTGACCCTGGAGATAAAGGGTGTGTACTTTACGGTAAAGCGCTATTTAGCTTAGAAACTTCCCCGTCCAATGAAGCTTTTGAAAAAAGGATGGAGAGAAAGCTTCAAAGAATTATGAGAGAAAAAGAGGGAAAAACTACCTCTTGATCTCTTTTTCAATCTTGCTTATTATCTCATCCTTCTCTTTGGAAAAAGCAAAACAGACATCTACTTTACAAGCCAAAAAGGTTGTATCATTTGTTGCTTTATAGAGTATGAAAGGGTATGAAAGTTTTGTTTCAAGACTATTTTTCAACTCTTTCAGAGGCTTCTTTTTTGTTTTTATTATAATATAGCCTTTTTTATAAGCCAACAGGTCTAAAACTGCCTGGGGAAAATTGGAAGGATATT
>CAZMKH010000323.1:0-1808 GCA_964566455.1 uncultured Campylobacteraceae bacterium
ATGCAAACCACGGGAGCACTTAAAAAGTGCTTTGCTTTGGTCGAAAGACTCGGAAGTGAAGCACTAAAAAGTATTGAAGAGTACAAAAACCAAGACCTTGAAAAAATCATAAAAGATATGATTCAAAGAGAGTACTAAGGATGAATTTATGAACTACTTGATAGTCAGCTATTCGCATAAAAACAGTGATATAGCCACCAGAGAAAAGATAGCATTTAACAGTGATGAAAAGAAGATAGATTTTTCACAAAAACTTTTAAAACATTCCGATATCAATGAAGTTTTGATACTATCAACCTGCAACAGGGTTGAAATTTTTGCAAGTGTTAAAAACTGTTCAAATGCACTGGAGCATATTTTTTGTGAATTGTCTGAATTTTCTTCCATTAGTGAAGATGAGCTAGAGGGCAGGGCTGATATATATGAAGATAATGGCGCGATTCATCATATATTTTCTGTGGCATCTTCACTTGACAGTGTGGTAGTCGGTGAAACTCAGATCGTAGGACAGATAAAAGATGCTTTTAAATTCTGTTTTGATCATGGTTTTTGTTCACAAAAAATAGCCAGAGTTATGCATCATACCTTTAGATGTGCCGCAGCTGTCAGAAGCAGTACCGAGATAAGTTCATCCCCTGTTTCCATATCCAGCGTGGCTGTAAACAAAGCCAAAGAGTTGGCCGGAGGCTCTCTTGCAGGATTTTCCGCTCTTGTTATAGGAGCCGGAGAGATGAGTAGAATTTGTGCCGAACATTTGATAAAAAACGGTTGTAATGTCATCATCATAAATAGAAATGTTAAAAAAGCCCAAGAGTTGGCAAAAACTTTGGGTGAAACAACTATAGCCGAAGGTTTTGATAAGTTGGAGAGTTTTATAAACAAATATCGTTTTTTATTTAGTGCTACGAGTGCCGATAAGCACATTATAAAAAGCGATATGGTCAAAGAGGTTGATTTTGAGAGGCACTGGTTTGATATAGCAGTACCAAGAGATATAGAAGAAGCCTGTAGAGAAAAAAATATCAATCTTTTCAGTGTAGATGATTTAAAAAGTGTGGTTTCGCAAAATAAGGCTTTTAGAGAAAAGCAAGCCGGAATTGCTTTTTCAATTATCGGAAGATTTACTATCGAGTTTTACAAGTGGCTTCAAACACTGCAAGTCGAGCCTATTATAAAAAGAATGAGAGAAATGGCAAAAAGAAGCGCCCAAAAAGAGTTGGAGCGTGCGGTAAAAAAAGGGTATCTTCCAAAAGAGCACAAAGATGAAGTTGAAAAGATACTTCATCAGGCATTTAATACCTTTTTACACAAACCTACCTGCAATCTAAAAAAAGTAGCCGAAGACCCTGAATTTGATACGATAGTCCAATCTTTTCAGTATCTTTTCGGTATTAACGAAGAACAAAAGAAACAAATGAATATGTACAAATGTGAATATCATATGGAAAAGGGGCCGGTCAATCATCCCCACAAGGAGAAGTAAGTGAGATTTTCAAAATGTTTTATACCGACAACAAAAGAGGCACCAAGTGATGCCGTGCTTCCAAGTCACAGACTTTTGGTACAAGCCGGTTTTATTTCCCAGGTCGGAAGTGGTATTTATAACTTTTTGCCTTTGGGAAAAATTGTTTTGGAAAAGATTAGAAAAATTGTAAAAGAGGAGCTTGATAAAGCAGGATGTCAGGAGGTACAGCTTGGATTTGTTACTCCCAGTGAGCTTTGGAAAGAGAGCGGCAGGTTTTCAAAGTATGGAAAAGAGCTTTTAAGGATAAAAGACAGAAAAGATAATGAGTTTGTTTTAAGTCCTA
>CAZMKH010000324.1:0-1806 GCA_964566455.1 uncultured Campylobacteraceae bacterium
ACATTGCCAGGGAGTACTTGAGGTAGAAAACCATGAAGAGGGTGCACTTTTCAGGGTAAAAGTACCGGAGATAAGCCAACAAGGATAAAAGTTTATGAACTTGAAAAAGATAAAGTTTTTTTTACCTGTTTTAATAGTATTTTTACTTTTTGTGACTATGAGTTTTTATATCATAAACTCCAAGTATGAAAAAACCCGCAAGTTATCAGTTTTGCGTAATGAAATTTTACTGACCAGAAAGATTTCACTGTTTGTTCATGAAGTGCAAATTGAAAGAGGACTTAGTATAGGATTTGTTGCAACTTCCGGAAGTAAATTTCAAAAAAAACTTTTATCACAGAGAAGAAAAAGTGACGCTGCATACAGTAGTCTTGTGCAGTTTGCATATAAAAGAGAATTTTTTAAAGATGTAAAAAATTCTCTTACAAAAGCTTTGAAATATTACAATAATATTATTGCCTTAAGAGATGGTATCGACAAGTTTGTTGCGGATAGTGATAACATATTGGAAGTTTATTCTAAAAACAATGAAATATTTTTGGATTTGATTATACAGGTAAGCAAGACTTCAAATATCTCTACTATAACACAAAATATTACTGCTTATAGTAATTTTTTATTTTATATCGAAAATATAGGAATAGAAAGAGCACTGGGTACGGACATAGTATCCATAAAAGGCTTGAGTCAAAAAAATATTATAAAGTACAGCTATATCATAGCAAAAGAAAAGCTTTTTAAATCATTCTTTCTTAAGTATGCAGATAAAAACCTGTTAAAAGATTTTGACAAATATAAACAAAAAAATAATTTTTTGGTATTATTTTCTTATAGATATACTATTTTAAATGGTAGAGCTGAAGCTGTAAAATTGATAGATATCAGCAAATGGTTTAATGAAATTACCAAAAAAATAAACAGTTTAAAAAAATTTGATGAACATATTTCAACATATATAATAGAACAGATAAATATAACCATAGATAATAATAGAAATGCTTTGTACCTTGTAATACTATTGAATATTATGGCGATGATAATTTTAATATTTGTTGCTTTTATACTTTTTTATTTAATCTACAGTGAAAACAAACTCCAAAAGATTGTAGATAAGTATGTCATAACTTCTACAACTGATTTAAATGGTGTTATTATCGATGCCAGTGAAGCTTTTTGCAATATTTCAGAATTTTCAAAAAATGAACTTACAGGCTCTACTCACAAGATACTAAGACACCCTGATATGCCCAATGAACTATATAAAGATCTTTGGAAAACATTAAATCATGATAAAGAGTGGCATGGTATCATTAAAAACAAAAAGAAAAATGGTGGTTTTTACTGGGTTAAGGTTATAATATCTCCCATATTTAATATATTTAACAAAAAGGTCGGATATACTTCTGTCAGAATTGATATAACAGATACCAAAAAACTTGAAGAATTAAATAAAACACTGGAAGATAGAATAAAAAAAGAGATCAAAAAAAGCAGACACAAAGACAAGCAGCTTTTACAGCAATCCCGTCTAGCTCAAATGGGAGAAATGATAAGTATGATAGCCCACCAGTGGCGCCAGCCCCTGGCTGCTATCAGCTCAACCAGCAGTACGATATTTTTAAAAGCAAAATTAAACAAGCTAGATGGTCCTGCTGCAATGGAACTCTCTCAAAAGATTACCGATTTTTCAAAACATTTAAGCAGCACCATAGAGGATTTTAGAAACTTTTTTAAAGCTGATAAAAAGAAGGAGGGCGTTGACTTTAATATGATAACAGTTGCAGCCCTTGATATCGTCAAACCCTC
>CAZMKH010000325.1:0-1800 GCA_964566455.1 uncultured Campylobacteraceae bacterium
TTTCCTTAGTTACTTTACATATATCTACAACTATCGTAGGCTATATTTTGATGACTATCATGGGAATAGGGATGATACTTTTGCCTATGTTCTCGCTCTCTCATGGTTTTAGTGACAAGTCTATAAATGTAGCTTTTTATATGGTTATTATAGGTTTATTGCTATTTTTGGTATCAGTTTTTACCAAGATAATGATTTTAAAATATCTTGGAATTGCTCTAGTAGGAGTTTCCATTATTTTAGGACTTTATCAAATGTGGCTAATTTTTATTACAAGAATAAGAAAACAAAATGATTTTTGGGCAAAAAATATGATAGCTTCATTTTTTTCATTGATTTTTTCATTGGTTGTTTTGGGGTTTGCTATCGTTTTAAAAAGTCAAACACTGTTTATTTTGTTTGGTTTTATGCTATTTTTTGGATTTTTCGTCTTTTTTATAGTAGGACATATATATAAAATTCTTCCATTTTTGGTATGGTATCAAAGATACTCACCACTTGTGGGAAAGATAAAAGTTCCAATGCTAAATGAAATGGTAAAAGAAAAAGTAGCCGATATGCAGTTTTGGATAACAACGGTTGGAGTAATATTGTGTTCTATAGCAATATTTGCCCACATCAGTGCCATGTTTGTAGCAGGAGCTGCCATTATGGCAATCTCTACGATATTGGTTATATATAATATATATTATACTTTGGTGTATGGATTAGACAGACTAAAAGAGATAAAGGATTGATTATGAGTGTAACTGAAGAACAAGTTAAAGAAGCGATAAAAACGGTTATAGACCCTGAGGTTGGATTTGATATATACTCTTTGGGGCTTATTTACGGCATAGATATAGATGGGGATAAAGTCAAGGTAACCATGACACTTTCCACCAGAGGTTGTCCTTTGCATGAAATGATGAAACAGTGGACAAAAGAGGCAGTTGAAAAGCTTGAGGGAGTGAGTGAGTGCGAGGTAGAGATAGTTTGGGAGCCGGCTTGGAATATAACTATGGCTAGTGATGAAGTAAAAAAAGCACTAGGAGCTTTCTAGTGATTCGTAACTCGTGATCGGTGAATAGCGGGTAGGAAAAATGATAAAGGATGTTTATGAGTGATTTTCCAGAGTTTTTTAAAAGAGTTCCGTCTATTGTGACTTATGATCCGTTGGCAGATATATTGGGTACTTTCAAAGACGGTAAGATAATGTTTAACTATATTCAAATAGTAAAAGCTGCAGGTCACAGTTGCCCGACGGTTGCTGGAGCATACGCTATGACTTTTCATGCTCTAAAGGCGCTCTATGGTGAAGAGTTACCCGTAAGAGGTAATGTAAAAGTAGAGTTTAAAGAGGATTTGGAAGAGGGAGTTGCGGGAGTTATTGCAAATGTTATTACCAATATAACAGGTGCTACAAGTAAAAGCGGTTTTAAAGGGCTTGGCGGTAAGTTTGCCAGGCACTCGCTGATGTTTTTCAATGCTCCTATTAACTCTTCTGCCAGATTTACAAGAGTTGACAACGGCAAAAGTGTAGATGTTTTTTATGATCCAAGTATTGTGCCCGGAAGTCCAAAACAACAGCCTCTTATGCAAAAAATTATGCAAGGGATAGCTACTAGCGAAGAAAAAGAGGAGTTTGGAAAGCTTTGGCAAGCAAGAGTTGAGAGGATACTTTGTGATAGGTTTGATGAGGTTGTCAGAGTAGAAAAGAGGAATTAGGATTTATGTTGGGGGCAACGATAAAAGGTTGGATATGAATAATATTATACTTATAGGCTTTATGGGCGTCGGTAAAGGTACAATTGCTCGGGC
>CAZMKH010000326.1:0-1797 GCA_964566455.1 uncultured Campylobacteraceae bacterium
ATAAGCCATATCACACATTGTCTATCCATAAAAGGCTTGACTGCAGTGCCTGTCACAGCTCTTGGGCTCCTAGCTGCTATGGGTGTCATGAAGTTTATCTTGATAAAGGAAGACAGTTTGACTGGGTAGCAAAAAAAGTAACAAAAGGGCAGTGGCAGGAGTTTAGGAGTTTTCTAAGGTGGGAACATCCAAGCCTTGGTATAGGATACAATAAAAAGATCATGCCTTTTGCTCCGGGATGTCAAGTCATAGGTACCATATTTAAGGATAATAAAGTCAAAAAATTCCACTCTTTGGCTATGGCGGGATGGGATCCTCATACGACTCAAAAAAAATCAAGAAGCTGTGAGGATTGTCACTTCAATCCGGCATCATTGGGATTGGGCAGAGGAGTATTTGACATAAAAAAAGGCAAGATTGTGTTTGAGTCTTTTTATAACTCCAAAAAGAGCGGCATGCCTTTTTCTTATCCGATTGATGCTTTTGTCTCAAAAAACGGCAAACAGTTTCAAACAACTTCGAGAAAAAATGCAAGAAGTTTTAATAAAAGTGAACTTCATAGGATAATAGGTGCCTATAAGTGTATAATATGTCATGATAAATACAGCGATAAGATATATCTTGATTTTAACAAATCCAAAAAGCTTTTTAACTTGGGAAAAACAAAATGTTTCAAATAGTT
This sequence comes from uncultured Campylobacteraceae bacterium, assembly GCA_964566455.1. GTDB lineage: Bacteria > Campylobacterota > Campylobacteria > Campylobacterales > JALSKU01 > JALSKU01. The sequence goes on from CAZMKH010000326.1 coordinate 683, forward strand.
TTTACTCTTTTTTTGATGTTAAGCACTTTGTATTCAAGTGAGTGTATAACTTGCCACAAAAAAGAGGCTGAGAGTTTTAAGCACTCTATTCACTATACCCTTAAAAAAGCTATCAATATCACCAGAAAAACCTGGGGAATAAATGAGAGTAATGTAACTTTGCAAACCTTGCCGCTTCCAAAAAAAGAGATACATTCTCCTAAAGATTTGGTGGATGATTTTTTAAGAAGAAAATGTTTGAAATGCCATGTAGATACTAAAAAAAGCAATGGCTGTCTGGCTTGTCATAATGAACATCAAGGAAAAGGTACATACTATAAAGCCAAAACATCTATGGATAAATGTCTTAACTGTCACAACAAAGAGTACACAGGCGGTGAATTTACCGGAATGTTTCCAAAAGATTTTGAAAAAAGTTATCGTGCGCCTCTAACAAAAAAAGGATATTTTCCACCAACTAAATATGGCATAGATTATCACCGCTTAAGTGAGGATATTCACTATAAAGCAGGGATAAAGTGCAGTGATTGTCATAAAAATTTACACTCAGATTTAAAAAAGGTAAGTTGCACCGATTGCCATAAAAAACCAAGCAGCAAAAATCATCCCACATATCATAAAAATATAGACTGCATAGCCTGTCATGCATCCTGGCAGATAAATTCATACGAGCTTTCAGTTTTTAGAGATGATACTCCAAACTACAAACAATGGAAAAGGTTGACTTTACAAGAAGATACCTATCTTCATAATTTTTTAACAAAAGCATTAAAAGAAAAGATAAAGCCTGTTCCCATGATGCCTGATTGGGTAAATAGAAAACTTAAAAGGGGTATTTGGTACAGCGGCTACAGATATAGAAGATGGGAGGATTTTTATCTAGCTAATGATAGAAACGGAAAAATAAAGCTTTTTAGGCCTCTTTACCAGTACAGGGTAAGTTTTAGGGATAAAGATGGAATTATGGTGCTTGATGATGTTGATAAATTAGGCAGCAAAAAGATAGAAGTTTGGCTTCAATACTATCCTCACACTATCGGCAAGTATGCCAAAACCTGTGAAATGTGTCATAACAATCCTCTTGTTTTACAACAAAAAAAGTCAAATAAAAATCT
>CAZMKH010000327.1:0-1785 GCA_964566455.1 uncultured Campylobacteraceae bacterium
GTATCCAAATAATCAAGCTCTTTTGTTGTGCCTGCTATGGACTTTGGCCTGTAGTCTTTTTTGAGACTCTTTCTTCTTTGTCTCCATATAAGGTCATCTTTTTTATATCTTCTTATGCTGCTTCCATATACAACTTTGTAGGGTTTGTTTTTTACATGAGGCAGATAAAGAGCAGGAAGTTCAGGCTCATTTTTGTTGGCTCCAAGACTTAAGATATTGCCCGTTATCCTTCCCACATATCCTCTTGCATAGCCTGACTCGACTCCTGCCATCGCCAAAAGTGCCGGTGGAGGTACATTATATCTAAGCCCAACTTCTATGGCACTGTTTATAATGTCTTTGTAAAATTTTTTTATATGTGAATATTTTCTAAAAGTAAATTTGCTCTTTATCGGCAGGGATGGCAAAGCTTTTGGTTTCAACTCTTTTTTTGTTATCTTTTGCATTTCTATTGCGCTCTTTTTTTGAGGCTTGATAGATAAAAATAGAAAAAGAAGCAAAAATGAGAGTCCAAGAACAATATACATTTTTTGAAATTTGGTCAATATTTTCCTTTGTTTATTATTGTGTATATAAAGATTTTATCAAAAATAAGATAAAATCACCCTATGAGAGTTATAGTATGTGCAATTTTTAGCGAAGCTAAAGCTTTGATTGAGTTTTATGATCTAAAGCTTACGGCAAAAAAACCTTTTAATATATTTGAAAATGATGGTATAGCACTTATCATAAGCAATATCGGCAAAATAAATGCTGCCGTAGCTACCGCTTATATAGCCGCTCTAAAAAAGCCTGACAAGATTATAAATATAGGTATTTGCGCCTCTGTTGGCAAAAACAGGCAGATAGGCTCATTATATAAAATAAGATCCGTTATAGAAACTTCAAGCGGGAAGAAAGCAGTTGTATCAAATGAGGGAGAAGTGTTATACTGCTTTGACAAACCGGTAGAAAACAAAAACAAACCAAAAGAAAATATTCTTATCGATATGGAATCTTACGGATTTTATGCGGCTGCTTCAAAATTTGTAAAAAAAGAGAATATAAAAATATATAAAATTATCTCCGACTACCTTGAAATATCACATATCGATAGCAAGTTTGTTTATACTCTTATGAAAAATAATTTGACCAAATTTGAGGAGATAGTGTGAAAAAAGCACTAATTAGCGGAGCTAGCAGCGGTATCGGCAAAGAGATAAGTAAAAAACTTTTACAAAAAGGGTATGAAGTTTTAGGCATAGGAAGAGACTTTTCAAAGTGTAACATAAAAGATAAAAATTTTCACCCGTTGGTTTGCAACTTAAAGGACAAAAAAGAGTTACACGGTTTTTTACAAAAGCATAAAAAAGAGGATATCTCCATACTGGTAAACTGCGCGGGGTTTGGCAGATTTGCCCCTCATGAAGAGATAAGTATAAGTGATATAGAAGATATGATACAGGTTAATTTAACAGCACCTCTTCTTTTAACCAAAACTTTTCTAAGAACTCTTAAAAAAAACAGGGGCTACATATTTAATATCTGCTCCATTTCAGGCATCAAACAAGCTCCTTTTGGAGCAGTTTACGGTGCTACAAAAGCAGGGCTTAGACACTTTGGCTCATCACTGTTTGCAGAGGCTAGAAGAAGTGGCATAAAAGTAGTCAATATCAATCCTGATATCACAAATACTCCCTTTTTTAACGAGCTTAATTTTGGAGTTACGAGCGACCCTCTAAGTTTTATAGAACCTGCTTGTATCGCTGATACTGTAGAAGAAGTTTTAAATAAAAAAGAGGGAAC
>CAZMKH010000328.1:0-1769 GCA_964566455.1 uncultured Campylobacteraceae bacterium
TGTGGCTGCCTTATGCCCACCCTGAAGCTCCAAGTGCCGTTAGTGCTTTGATGAGTGGGGTGATGCTGAAAGTTGCGATATATGCATTTTTTAGGTTTTTATTTGTAGTGCTTTATCCCTGGCAGCTTGAGTGGGGCATCACAGTACTGATACTAGGCGCCTTGTCTTCACTTATAGGGGTTTTGTATGCCTTGAGCGAGCATGATATAAAAGCACTGCTTGCCAATCACTCTATAGAAAACATAGGTATTATCTTGATAGGTTTTGGTATGGGGATGATATTTGACACATTGGGACTTTACACATTGAGTGCATTTGCTTTTATAGCCGCACTTTTTCATACATTTAACCATATGAGCTTCAAATCACTCCTTTTTATGGGTGCCGGCAGTATACTACATCAAACACATACAAAAAATATGGAAAAATACGGCTCGCTTATCAAACGAATGCCAATAACCGCTTTTACATTTTTGTTGGCTTCCATATCTATATCCGCACTTCCACCGACCAATGGATTTTTGAGTGAGTGGATGATATTTCAGTCAATGCTCTCATCAAGTTCAATTTCTCAAATATCACTAAAGATTTCCATACCGTTTGCCGTTTTTGCTTTGGCACTTACGGGCGGCTTGGCGATAGCCTGTTTTGTAAAAGCTTACGGGATAACTTTTTTAGGTCTTGCTAGGAGTCAAAACACAAGGCATGCAAAAGAGTCAAATTTTTTGATGAAAACCGGAATGGTTTTGATGAGTTTGGTTGTTGTTTCACTTATGCTGATAACCCCGATTTATATCAAACTCTTTGATAAAGCGGTTAAAACTCTACACAATATTTCAATTTATAATAAGATTTTTAGCAGTGGAGTTTTCAATATGCACTCAGTTGCCAATAACGGCGGAGTTGTAAGTCCTATTATACTGCTCATAGCACTTTTGGCTATCATATTTTTACTGATTTTTGTTTATAAGTTCCTAAAATTATCCACAAGAATGGAAAAATCATGGGCTTGCGGATATGAGACAAATCCTCGTACTCAATACTCTGCTACAGGATTTGCCGGACCTATAAGGCGGTTTTTTAGTTGGCTTTACAAGCCGAAAGAGCACTATGAAAAACAAACTTTTCATGGACACAGTACCAAATTTAAAACTGCACTTTATGAAGTGCACGTAAAACCGCTTTTTGAAAAATCTCTTTATGAAAACAGTAAAAAATTGGTGAATTTTATCAGTTATTTTATATACAGGGTTGCCCATTTTGAACAAAGCAGATATGCAGCCATCATTTTCAATCTTATGCTGTCGGTTCTTTTTGGCTACAGAATAGTTGCCGGGGATTTTAGCTGGGCAAATTTGGTACTTGAAGCGGTGCTTCTTGCAATTTCTATTAAGATTTTACTTATCGGAGATAAGAAATGAGTTATATTTACTATCTTTTTTCTATCATTTTTATAGCTCTTATCTCGCCTTTGGCTTTAGGACTTATAAAGTCTATAAAAATGTGGCTGTTTTTCAAAAAACCTTCCACTCCTTTTCAGCCTTATAACAATTTGCTAAAACTTTTTTCCAAAGAGAGTATTATCTCTACTGAATCAAGTGCTATAACAAAAATAGCACCCTTTTTAGTGCTTTCTCCGCTTTTGCTTATACTCTTCTTTTTGCCTCCTATTTTTGGTAAAAGTTTTTATATAGGCTTTGTTGATGCCTTTACTATTACCGGACTTTTGGCACTTTCAACATTTTTTCTTATGCTTTTGGGACTTGATA
>CAZMKH010000329.1:0-1767 GCA_964566455.1 uncultured Campylobacteraceae bacterium
ATGATACTTCATCTTGACCTGGACTCATTTTTTGTCTCTTGTGAGAGAACAAAAGACAAAACTCTTTTGGGTAAAGAGGTAGCAGTAGGAGGACGAAGTGATCAGTTTATATTTGATAAACACTCAAGCGATAAAAAAGCCATGCTGGCAAACAATGGTGCTTTTGTACCCTCTTTGTTTTTTTCAAAAAAATCTCAACTTGAGAAAAACTTTTTTATGGATGGCAAAAGGATAAGAGGCATCATTACAACCGCAAGCTATGAAGCAAGAAAATACAGTATCAAAACCGGTATGAGCATAAGAGAAGCACTGCTGCTCTGCCCTCACCTTATAGTGCTTCCTCCCGATATGATACTATATCATACTCTATCTTTCAAACTAAGACATTTTTTGGAAAAAAAGCTGCCTCTTGTTGAGCAGTACAGTATAGATGAGTTTTTTGCGGATAGCTTTGGTTGGGTATCAGACAGCGACATAGAGGAGTTTGCGTTTTCTTTGAAAAATGATATAAAAAAACTATTTGGGCTTCCCATATCCATAGGCATTGCAGATACAAAATGGCTTGCAAAACTCGCAACCAATAAAGCAAAACCAAACGGCATAAAACTCATAAAAAAAGAGGGTATAAAGAAGTTTATAAGAGATATTCCCATAGAGGAGTTTCCGGGCATTGGAAGAGCATGGAAAAAAAGACTTTACAGTTATAAAAAATATACCCTTGGGGACATATATCACTCAAAAACTCTTTTGTACTCATGGGGGCGAGCAGGCAAAGAGCTATATGACAAAATAGCAGGAACTTTCAAAGAGGAGATAAACAGACAAAAGGAGAGAAAAAGCATAGGCATATCTAGAACATTTGACCCTATCTTAGATAGAGATGAGATAAAAAGAAGGATATTTATCCTCTCAAGGCATTTAAGTTTTATACTTTTAAAAACAGATAAAAAACCCACTACTCTTTTTTTGGGAATCAAGTATGAATTTAAGGAAAAATCAAAAAAACATAAAACCTACAATAGAATCTTTACAGAATCATTTCTAAAAGAGGAGTTTATCAAACTTTTTGATGAAATTGACATTTACAAAAACAGTAAAATTATAAGACTCTCCCTCTCTTTGTCACACTTTTACAGCCGTAAAAACCATATCTTCTCCATCATAGACTATGAAAAAGACAAACAAATGGACAATCTTTATAAAAGAGTTGGCAAATTAAGAGAGAGGTATGGTATAGATATCATAAAAAGTGCAAGAGAAGTCGTAACTCGTAACTCGTGATTAGTGATTCGTGATTAGAAAACTGCAAACAATTTTAATTTACTCTCTTACTATTTACGAATCACGAGTTACGAATCACGAATCAAGACTTCTTAGTTGCTTTTTCCATATAAAGCCACATAAGATATAGTAGTATCGCTAAAATGACAGGGGTTATATAGATATGATTTTTAAGATACAAAGCAACTTCCATCAGGTATTTGCCGCTGTAATAGCTTCCAAGACCAAACATAAGAGCCCATATGAGAGCTGATATGAGATTGTAAATAGTGAACTTTTTAAAGTCATATCTTGTAAGACCTATGGCAATAGGCACAAGAGTTTTAACTCCATAGATAAATTTTTGAAAAAATATAATTTTATCTCCATACTTTTTCATCATAATAGAACTAAGTGCTAATTTTCTTCTGTGCTTTTTTATATAGGGCATAACAATGTTTTTATTGTATCTTGCTATATAAAACAAAACCGTATCACCTATAAAAT
>CAZMKH010000330.1:0-1765 GCA_964566455.1 uncultured Campylobacteraceae bacterium
TTATCATAAGTAAGTGGAGATGCCACATAGGCAAAGTCTGCAAATACCACTATACCCATCTGATCGTGCTTTCTCTTTTTGATAAATTCTCTGACAATTTTTTTTACTATTGCAAATTTGTTTGTATATCCGGGAGCATTCATAGAACGACTGATATCCAAAAGCAGTCCTATGGCATACCCTTTGTTCTTTTCTATCTCAATTTTATTTTCTATCACCGGTGACATAAGAGCGATGACAAGAGAGATGATGCTTATCCACTTAAGTACGGATAAAAACGATGAGCTTCTCCCACTTTTGCTAAGAAGTGCCGTATGAGGAAATATGATAGCCTCAAATCTTGCTTTGCAATACAAGGCACAAATGATAAATGGTATGACAGCCAATGCCGCTAACGGATACTCAAAAATTATCCTATCCACAACACACCTCTAAAAAAAGTCTTAGATATTTTTTACTCTCCTCATCAAAAGGAGGTGCATTTTTGACATACTTGTATCTCTCAAGCTCTTTTAAAAGTTGTTCCAATATCCCCTTCTCCTCTTTTGTACGAGCCAGTTTTCTGGCATATTTCGTAATAAGATATGCTGCCTTTTTAGAATCTTTTGTATTTACACTTTTTAGCTTTTGGATATACAGCTTTCTTTTGGATTTTTTCCTTTTTTTAATCATTCCCAATATATAAATAATCAAAGCCAAAAGAGCTAATGATCCAACGATAACCAAAGCCAAAAAGATATAAAAGCTCATATCAGGAACTTGAACGATCCCTTTTATATCTCTAAGCCCTTTTAATTCATTCATTTTTTGCCTCGTGATTCGTAATTCGTGATTCGTGATTAGTTTTAAGGGCAATGCTCTCAAGCCTTCTAGCTTCTACCTTCATCCTTCTACCTCAATAATTTTGATATTTTCACAAACGGGTCTTCATCTGTATAAATTTTTGTAAATCTGACCCTGTTTTTTATAAAATGTTTAAACAGCTTCGCATCATTTTCTTTCATCATCTTTTTATACTTTTTCAAGCTTCCCTCATCCAAATCCATCTGTAAAAACTTTTTACTGGTTGGATCAAGCAAGTTTGCATATCCTATAGCTGGCGGATTTTCTTCAAGCCTGTCTCTCACTATAAGTGAAACTACTTCATGCTTTTTTGAAAGATGAGATATATCGATATCTCCTATAAAATCCCCCAGCAAAAAGATAATGGATCTTCTTTTTATCCTGTTTCTAAGATATGAAACAAGCTCTTTATAGTCCACATCTTTGCCCAAAGGATCAAACTTAAGTATCTCTTCGACACCTTTATATGCTCCATACATCTTTTTTGTAGGCTTTGTATAAAGTTCAGCCCTGTTGGTAAAAATAATAGAGCTAAAATTGTCTTGATTTTTAACCGCTGAAAATGAAAGTAACGCAAAAAGCTCCGCTATAGCGTCTTGCTTAAATCTTTTGGAGCCAAAGTAAATACTTCCTCCAAGAAGTGAAACGATAACGACATTTAGCTCTTTTTCTTCTCTAAAGATTTTGATATAAGGCTTTTGCTTTTTGGCTGTAACTTTCCAGTCGATTTTTCTTACATCATCACCAAAGTGATACTCTCTAAGCTCAACAAAGTCAAATCCCTCTCCTTCGAAATGAGAGAGATTGTTCCCTGCCATTTCACTAAAGATTTTTCTTTTGGCCTTTATGATAATTTTTCTAAATTTTATATCATCCATAATTTTTAATTTTTCATTGTTAATTTTTAATTTCTACGGCATAG
>CAZMKH010000331.1:0-1754 GCA_964566455.1 uncultured Campylobacteraceae bacterium
TTTCATCCTGTTCAGCTTATGGCTGACTATATGACTATGATAGAATACGATAAAGCTGATGATCCAAAAGTAGCATACATTGGAGATGGAAACAACATGGCTCACTCATGGCTTATGCTTGCTTCAAAAATAGGATTTGAACTCTCTGTAGCTACCCCAAAAGGCTATGAAGTAGATGAAGGTATCCTAAACAAGGCATTAGAAAATGCAAAAACAAGCGGCGCAAAAATCACTATTACAAATGATCCTAAATCAGCCGTAAAAGATGCGGATGTTGTTACAACCGATACCTGGGCTTCAATGGGTCAGGAGGATGAAAAAAAGCAAAGAGAGCTGGATTTTAAAGGATTTGAAGTAGACGGTGGTTTAATGAATTTGGCAAAGAGCGACGCTATATTTTTACACTGTCTGCCAGCCTATAGAGGTCAGGAAGTAAGTGAAGAGGTACTTGAAAGTCCGCAAAGTGTTATATTTGACGAAGCCGAAAACAGACTCCACGCCCAAAAAGGTATAATGGTTTGGCTTGATAGCCACAGGAGTTAAAATGAAAGAAAAAACACTAAATGCAATAGACAAGATAAACATTCTCTCAAAAAAAATAGGTATGGATGAAAATCAGGAAAAAACTATACTAAACCTTGAAGATACAGATAGTCCAGATAGGAAACTACTGACTCTCAAAAGCGGTAACTGGGAAAATGAAGAGCCTTGGTTTGTAATAGACAAAAATGGAAAGATACATACCATGCTTTCTCTTGATACACTATTGCATATCGTCAAATCCCTAAGAATTGCACAAGAAGAAAATTTCAACCTAAAACTTGAAAAAAGTATTTGGCAGAATGTTCCTATAGATTTTCAAGATGTCTGGGTGGTGGCAATGGATGAGATAAAAAAGCAACTCAAAAATTCAAAAGATAAAAGATCGCTCAATATAGACATTGACAAAGTGGTAAAAGATATAAAAAAGAAGTACCCAAATCTATTTTTAAACCTGGATAAATACCTCTCCGGGGCAAATCAAGAGGATATGATATGAAAGAGATTGATTTCAATAAATTTTCAAAATACTCCAAACCCGGACCAAGATATACAAGCTATCCCACAGCTCCGGAGTTTAACGATAGTTTCAATGAAGAAGCCTATATAAATGAACTTAAAAATCAAGATAAAACCAGACCTTTATCACTTTATTTTCACCTGCCTTTTTGCAGGTCAGCATGTTATTTTTGCGGATGTAATGTAGTCTACACTTCAAAAGAAGATAAAAAAGAGAGATATATATCTTATCTTGAAAAAGAGTTGGATTTGTTGGAGCGTTATCTTGATACAAATAGAGAAGTTATCCAAATGCATTTTGGCGGAGGTACGCCTACTTTTTTTGATGACAAACAGCTTGAGAGAATTATAAAACTGATAAAAAGCAAATTTAAAAACTTTAGCGATGATGCTGAAATAAGCTGTGAAATAGACCCGAGATATTTAACCCAAGCTCAGCTTGATGTACTTATAGAGGGTGGATTTAACAGGATAAGTTTTGGAGTACAGGACTTTGATGCCAAGGTTCAAGAAGCGATACATAGAATTCAACCCTATGAAGTTACAGAAAATACAGTAAAAATGGCAAGAAATGCTGATATAACATCAGTAAATATGGACTTAATATACGGATTACCGTATCAAACACTTGATACTTTTCAAGAAACACTCAAAAAAGCTATCAGTTTGGCTCCTGATAGATTTGCCATTTTTAA
>CAZMKH010000332.1:0-1746 GCA_964566455.1 uncultured Campylobacteraceae bacterium
CTACGGTAAGTACACCTTTTTTAAGAACATATTTTGAAAACTACCAAGCAGACCTATCTTATCTTATAAATGAAGGAACTGTTTATACCATAAAATCTGTTAAATTTTCTCTTGCAAAACCAGTTATAAAAACAGAAAAACTAAAAGAGGATTTAAAACTACATAGTGGCAAAACATTTAATATAGACAAATTGAGAAAAGATATAACAAAAATAAAGCATAAAATAGAGGACTTAGGGTATGCGTATGCAAAAGTATTTCCCGATATCAAACAAGACAAAAAGAAGCATACTGCATCTATAACATATAAAATTTATCCTGGACAAGTAGTATACATAAATGATGTTGAGATTTCAGGCAATACCAGAACTATCGACAGAGTCGTAAGAAGAAGTATCTATTTGGCTCCCGGAGACAAGTACTCTTATACCGACTTTCAAGACTCTATAACTGAGCTTAAAAAAACCGGATATTTTGATGATGTCAAAATAGAAAAGAAAAGAGTAACAGATAATAAAATCACGCTATTGGTAAAAGTCAAAGAAGCTCAAACAGGAAGTATTACAGGTGGTATAGGATATGGAAGCTATGATGGATTTCTAATAAGTGCCTCAGTTTCAGATAAAAATGTATTTGGAAGTGGCATAGATACATCGGTAAATGTTGACTATTCTTCAAAAAGCTTAAAAGGCTCTGTCTCTTTTTACAACCCAAGAGTATTTGACTCACAATATAGCCTCGGTGGCTCTCTATATGATACTAGCAATGACTACTATTCATACAATGAAGATAAGATTGGTGCTAGTCTAAACATAGGCAGAAGATTTACCAGAGCAATTAGTGGAAGTGTCGGATACAATATTGAAAAATCAAAACTAAGCGATCTTGATAGCTCCTTGGATCCTACACTTTATGATGTGGGAGATACTCTCAAAAGTGCTGTAACGGTTTCAGCCAAATATGATACGACAGATGATTATTATCTGCCAAGACACGGTATGGAAGTCACATCTTCCATAGAGTTTGCAGGTGTTGGTGGAGATGAAAAATATATCAAAAACATAGATAAATTTTCATACTTTTATGGACTGGAGGATTTGATAGATTATGATATGATTCTGAGATACAAGGCTCAGTTTAGAATAGCTTTTGATAATGGCAATTTACCAATAAATGAAAAAATATATATGGGCGGATTATCAAGTGTAAGAGGATATGAGTCAAGTTCAATCTCACCGGTTAATAGTTCAGGCTCTTTGATAGGTGGTAAAATGATGTTTGCCAACTCCATTGAAGCGAGCCTGCCATTGGTTGAGTCTATAAGAATGAGGGCACTTTTGTTTGTTGACTACGGTTTTATCGGAGAAAACAGTCTTGATATAAGCAGAGGCGGTATGGGTATGGGTATAGAGTGGAACTCTCCGCTAGGTGCTATTCAACTTATATTTGCCAAACCTATAAATGATCAAGCTGGCGATAGAACATCTACTTTTGAATTCTCTATGGGAAGAAGGTTTTAAAATAGAGAGAGTTTCTTGGATTAGCTTTGGATAGTCCTACGAAACTCTGTCTCTTTTGCAAAAAACCTCATAAAATATCAGTGCATATGTTTTTTAGAGATGTCCTATAGTTATTTCAATATAATAGCTATAGGAAAAGGCTTATAGAGCTCTTTTATACATTCACTGCTTAAAAAACATTTTCCTTTTTTTGAATAAACACTCAGAGTCTCTTCTTTAAAATCAA
>CAZMKH010000333.1:0-1744 GCA_964566455.1 uncultured Campylobacteraceae bacterium
CTTCAATGCCTGTTCTTTTTTTTATCCATTCATCACTTGTATCAACCATTTTTTCCAAGTCTTGATTGGTAAGTTTGTTTTTTGGTACATATGCACCTATGGATTTTAAAGAAGCAAACATTTTATTCCTTTTGTGAACTAATATCACCCTTTAGTTCTTTTAATTTTTCCTTTATATCTTTGTTGATATTGGAATTGGAAAAATTTATCGCCTGAAATATTGCATTTTTTACTGCTTTGGCATTACTTTTTCCATGACTTATTATAGCACATCCGTCTATCCCCATCAAAGGTGCTCCGCCATATTCGGCATAATCTACCTGTTTTTTAAGAATTTTAAAAACTTTTCTCATAAGTATCGCACCGGTTATTGCCAACGGGGATTTTCTTACATTTTTTTTGATGATTTTAGTAATAGAATCTGCCACACCTTCACTGGTTTTTAAAAGTATATTGCCGACAAATCCGTCACAAACCACCACATCGACACTGCCGTCAAATATGTTATTGCCTTCTATATTGCCTATAAATGAGGGTAAATTTTTGAGCATTTTATATGCTTCTTTTGTGACTTCATTTCCTTTGGATTCTTCTTCGCCGTTTGATAAAAGACCGACTTTTGGATAAGATATGCCAAGCACATCTCTCACATAAGCTTCACCCATTACACCAAATTCAAAAAGATGTAAAGCTTTTGAGTCAACATTTGCTCCAACATCCAAAACAAGAGAATATTTGCCGCTTGTAGCTGTCGGCATCAGTGTTGCAATTGCCGGTCTTGATACACCTTTTATACGCCCGATTCTTAGAGTTGCCAAACTCATGGTAGCACCGCTGTGTCCGGCTGAAACTACTGCATCAGCCTCTTTGTTTCTGACAAGTTCGACTGCTTTATAGATGGAGCTTTCTTTTCTTTTGAGGGCATCAGTTGCGGCATCAGTCATCTCTATAACATCATCTGCCTCTATTATTTCAATATTGTCTTTAAATTTTAGAGGCACTTGGGAAGAAATGATATCTTTTTTTCCAACAAGCAGAGCTTTAAACTCTCTTTCATTTAAAGCTTGAAGTGTTCCCTCAATGATAGGAGCGGAGCCATAATCTCCGCCCATTGCATCGATAGCTATGGTTTGCATTAGTTGCTTTTGTATTCGCCGGTTGTTTTATTTACTCTGTGAGGCATTCTCCAAGTACCGTCACTGTCTTTTACAGGTCTTGGCAAAGTAAGTTTGTAGTGTGTTCTTCTTTTTGCAGCTCTGGTTTTGCTGACTCTCCTCTTTGGTACTGCCATTTTATCTCCTTCTTAATAATTATATTTTAACTTATTTCTCTTTTTGCAAAGAAAAAATCTATCTCTATCTTTGCATTTTCCAAACTGTCACTTCCGTGTACCGCATTTGCATCAATACTCTCGGCAAAGTCAGCTCTGATAGTTCCTTTTTCTGCTTCTTTCGGATTGGTTGCACCCATTAATTTTCTGTTTTTGGCAACTGCATCTTCACCTTCAAGCACCATGACCACAACAGGTCCGCTTGTCATAAACTCAACCAATTCGCCAAAAAAAGGTCTCTCTGCGTGAACAGCATAAAAATTTTGAGCATCTTTTTTGCTTAGTTCCAATTTTTTCATAGCAGCAATTCTCAAGCCATTGCTTTCAAATCTATCTACTATCTTGCCGATGACACCTTTTTTAACAGCATCAGGCTTTATGATGGATAATGTTTGTTCCATTTTATTTTTCTCC
>CAZMKH010000334.1:0-1731 GCA_964566455.1 uncultured Campylobacteraceae bacterium
GGGTTTGTGGACTCTATTGCAGGAGGCGGGGGCATCATCACTCTGCCGGCACTTTTGGCAAGTGGCATTCCTCCTCATTTTGCACTTGGCACTAATAAACTTCAAAGCAGCTTTGGAAGTTTTACCGCGACAGTAAATTATGCAAAAAGAGGACTTTATGAGCCCAAAAAAGTGCTTGAGGGTGTATTTTTTACTTTTGTGGGAGCCGCACTTGGTGCTTATATAGTAAAATTTTTCTCAGCCGGTTTTTTGACAAATTTTATCATCGTAATGTTGATAGTACTTTTTATTTTTACACTTTTTAATAAAAACTTGGGACTTAAAACCAAAGCAAGAAGAATGAAGCCACTTGTTTTTTATACCCTTTTTGGTTTGGCTATAGGTTTTTATGACGGGTTTTTCGGACCAGGTACCGGCTCATTTTGGACTATAGCTTTGGTTTTGCTTTTAGGACTTGACTTAAAAGCCGCAACCGCCCAAACAAAGATATTTAATTTTACTAGCAATATAGTTTCGCTGATCGTATTTGTCATATCAGGAGTGGTTTTACTAAAAGTAGGTATAATTATGGGAGTCGGTCAAATCATAGGGGCTTACAGCGGCTCAACTTTGGTGGCCAAAAAAGAGGTTATTTTCGTAAGATATATCTTTTTGATAGTGGTAGCCGCAACTATTGTAAAGTTGGTGTATGATAAGTGGTAATTCGTGACTCGTGATTCGTGACTAGTGACTAGTGGTTGAAAAAGTCAAAATAATTTATTCAACCATTTTCTAATTACGAATTACGAGTCACGAATCACGAGTTACGAATGAAAAAGGAGGGTTTTATGGAATATAGATATATAGGAAAAACGGGACTTAGAGTATCTCCGATATGTTTGGGGACTATGACATTTGGCTCCAGTGCTGATGAAAAAGAATCATTTAAGATAATGGACAAGGCTTATGATACAGGGGTCAATTTTTTCGACACTGCTGAGCTTTATCCGGTGCCTCCCAAGGAGTCATGGTCGGGTGAAACTGAAAAGATAGTAGGCCGTTGGCTAAAGAGTAAACCAAGAGATTCTATTATCATAGCTTCAAAAGTTGCAGGAGCTGCCAATGGATGGTTTGTACCGCCTATCAGGCATGGTTTGACTGCGATAGATAGATTTCATATAAAAAGAGCGATTGAGGAAAGCTTAAAGAGGCTCCAAACTGACTATATAGATCTTTATCAAGTCCATTGGCCTGATGAGTTAGTGCCTATAGAGGAGGCTTTGGAAGTTTTTGATGAACTTATCAAAGAGGGTAAGATAAGATATATCGGTACTTCAAACGATACCGCTTATGGGTTGACAAAAGCAAATGAAGTGGCAAAATGCAAAGGTTACAAAAGATTTGAATCCATCCAAAACAACTTTTCTTTGCTAAATAGAAGATTTTTAGACTCAATTGCAGAAGTATGCAAAAAGGAGCAGATTTCACTTTTGCCATACTCTCCACTTGGAGGAGGGGTGCTAAGCGGAAAATACAATAAAGAGTTTGTAGATCCCAAAGCAAGATTTGCATGGTATATGAGTGAAAAGAACCCAAGGCTAATATCTCAGGTTAAAAGATTTGTCAATGATAGAACACTAGAGTCAACAAAATCATACATTGATATAGCTAAAAAGCATGGACTTTCACCCGTAACTATGGCGATAGCCTGGAGTAAACAGTTTGACTTTGTAGCTTCTACCATCATAGGAG
>CAZMKH010000335.1:0-1730 GCA_964566455.1 uncultured Campylobacteraceae bacterium
AACTTTTTTCATCCAAATTTTTTAAAAGATGATAAAAGTTTTCTCTTCCTTTTGGGTCAAGGTTTGCCGTAGGCTCATCAAATATATAAAGCTCACTCTTCCTGGCAAGTGCAATGGCAATAAGAAACTTTTGCTTCATTCCGCCTGAAAGCTTAAAAAAGGGCTTGTTTATATTTTGTGCTACATTAAGCTCCATATCTTCAGCTTCTCTTATGATTGATTCTTTTTGAACTCCCGTAGTTGTGCATATATAATCAATCAAATCATTAAGTGATATCTTTATGGGTGGAGGCAATTGAGGAATAAAACTTATCTTTTTAAGTATTTTGGTTCTACTTACAACAGGATTCATCCCATCGACCTCTATCTTACCGCTGTTTAGCCTGTAATATCCCATTATCGCTCTTATGAGAGTTGTTTTGCCTGCACCGTTAGGACCTAGCATCGCTATCTTATCACCCTCTTTGATATCCAAAGTCACATTATCCAAAACATTGACTTCACCAAAGTTTTTGACAGCATTTTTTATTTTAACAATCATACCAAATTCTTTAGTCTAAATTGAAAATTGTAAGCATCGGTATGACAGACATCAAAGCATCTTCCGCACATTATGCAGTCTCCGTTGATGACCAATTGTTTGGTTATACCCTTTTCTCTTCTTTCTCTGTCATGTTTTGGCTTGGTAAATTCGATAACATGCTCTTCAGGGCAAACCTGTAAACATGCTCCGCAGTGGTCACACTTGTCATTGTCCCACTGAACTCTTGTAGCACTTACCCAGCCTACAAGATTGTAAGTAGTTCCTACAGGACATATATACTTACACCATGCTCTTCTTGAAACAAATATCTCAAACAATAGTATAACTACCACCCAAACGATGGCCAAACTCCAACCATAAACGATAAATCTACTGAGAATTCCTATTGGATTTATAACTTCGAATACAAGATATCCGTCTACTGCAGCGGCTATCAAAAAAACAGCCCAAAAGAAAAATCTGACTCTTGGGTCAAATTTTCTCTCTTTTATGATTCTTTTTCTAACAAGTATCAAATGTATATGCTCACCTATTTCACTCAAAAATCCATAAGGACATACCCAACCGCAGTACGCTTTTCCACCAACAAGCAGATAAAAAACCAAAAGAGTTGAAGTGCCTATGATGACATTGGTGTGTACATGATGTTCTGCAGCAAATATTTCAAGTCCCGTAAAAAGGTCTATCAAGTGAAAACCCAAAAGTCTTGAGCCGTTTAGGGTACCCTCAAGTACTTGAACATCTGCATTAAACGATAGAAAGAAAAAAAGGTTTATTACAATGATACTTATCCATCGCCATGCTCTCCAGGTAAACCTGGTTTTACCGTTTTTATTCTTTTCTACCAGTGTCGAAAGCAAGGAAGCTCTTACAAGCTCCCTTCCACTGTCATGATATCTATCCATAAACTTTACCTTTTATTTATTGTTATATTTATCCCATTTCTCTTTGAAAGTTGAAATCTCAGTTGCCAATTTATTTAGTTTTTCATCATCCATCTTTTGAAGTAATCCGTACATTACATAGTTTCTTCTTTTTCCGGATTTAAAGTCTTTCAACTGTTTAAGGATAAACTCTTTCGACTTGCCTACCAGGTTAGGTCCGATGATTCCTCTACCGTTAACACCATGACAAGATGAACAATTTTGTTTATAAAGTTTACTTACTTTAAAAGCGGCAATATTAC
>CAZMKH010000336.1:0-1729 GCA_964566455.1 uncultured Campylobacteraceae bacterium
ATAAAACAAATAAACAAAAAGGTATGAAATGCTAAAAAGAAGAACATTTTTAAAAGCTTTGGTTGCAGCGGGTGTGGCACCGACAGGTTTTTTGGAAGCCAGAGAGCTTATATCTAAAAACAGCTTTGCCGTTCCCCCTTTGGAGAAGGGAAGAAGAGAAGGCAAGGATTTGTATTTTGAGCTTAGCTTGCAAAAAGGTCTTGCTCAACTTTTGCCTTCCGGCAACCCAAAAACAAAAACCTACGGAGTAAATTTGCCATATCTTGGAACAACTCTGAGGGCAAAAAAAGGCGATAATGTTCATATAAAAGTTACCAACCGTCTTGATGAAACTTCAACACTTCACTGGCACGGAATGAAACTTCCCGCTGCTGCTGACGGAGGTCCGCATCAGCCGATAAAACCGGGTGATTCATGGCTTAGTGAATTTAAAATAATCCAAAATGCTTCTACACTATGGTATCACTCACACCAGCTTCATCAAACAGGCAGACAGGTTTGGCAGGGTTTGGCGGGACTTTTTATCATAGATGATGATGAAAGCTTGAAGTCGGGTTTGCCAAATGAGTATGGAGTAGATGATATACCGGTAGTCATACAAGACAGAGAGTTTTATCAAGACGGTTCATTTTCCTATATAAATTCAATGCATGACAAAATGATGGGAAAACGAGGAAATGTCATCCTTGTAAACGGTGTGATAAGACCGGTTTTAAAAACTGACAAATCACTTCTAAGACTTAGGATATTAAACGGTTCAAACGCAAGAATTTATAATCTTGCGTTTGATGATGACAGAGAGTTTCATATCATCGCTAGTGACGGAGGGTTGCTTGAAAAAAGTGTTAAAGCAAGAGAATTCAGGCTCGCACCGGCTGAGAGAGTTGAAATTCTTGTAAATCTCTCAGACGGTAAAAAATCGGTCCTTATGAATAAGCCAAGCAAAGCATTTGCCAATCAAAGAGGTATGATGAGTATGGTTTACGGAGGTATTGCAAAATATGATATCTTTCAAATAGATGCTTCAGACTCAAAAAAAGAGTCAATAAATATACCGACTAATTTAACTCTTCATAAAAAAATAGAACCGATAGAAAATAAGCGATATTTTGATATGCAGATGGCTATGGGTCCGATGATGATGTTTAAAGATCCGTTTGCTATCAACGGCAAGTCTATGAATATGAACAGAATAGATGAGGTTGTAAAAGCTGGAAGCAAAGAGATGTGGATAGTTAAAAATTCATCCATGGTTCCGCATCCTTTTCATGTGCACAATGCCCAGTTTAAGATAGTAGACGGTACAGGTCATGAAAGTGGATATAAAGATACTGTCTTGGTCGCTCCAAACAGTGAGGTGAAACTGCTTATAGAGTTTCCAAATTATAAAGATGAAAAACTGCCCTATATGTATCATTGTCATATACTCGAACATGAGGATCAGGGTATGATGGGACAGTTTATAACTGTATAAAAACAAAATAGACAAAGGAGTCAAGATGGGATCTGGATATTATATGATGGGAGGTGGCGGAATGTGGTTTTTTCCTTTGATTTTTATAGTTTTGTTTGTTGTGGTAATTTTTTACCTGTTCAAACAAAATGAAACAAAGACAAATACAGGCGGCGGAAATGAATCTGCTTTGGATATTTTAAAAAAGAGATACGCCAAAGGCGAAATCTCAAAAGATGAATATGATAGTATGAAAAAAGAGTTGATTTGATACTC
>CAZMKH010000337.1:0-1708 GCA_964566455.1 uncultured Campylobacteraceae bacterium
CAAAAGAGTTTATGTTTGATGAAACAAAAGCTAAAACTCCGGGTCTTCTTTTTGCGTTTAGCTGGTTTTTTGAAAACTCTAAAGAGGAGGAGTTTTGAAAAGCGTAGTTATCCTAAGTGGAGGAATGGATAGTGCTACTGTGGCATACAAAGCTAAAAATTCAGGCTTTGAGATAGTTGCACTACATTTTAACTACGGACAGAGAACTCAAAAGAAAGAGTTGCAAAGCTTCCATGCTATTTGCGATGACCTTGATATAAAAAACAGATATGTTATAGATCTTAATTTTTTCAAACAAATCGGCTCAGCCTTGGTTGATAAAAAGATAGAGATACCAACAGGCGGCATAGAGGAAGGTGTGCCTGTAACTTATGTTCCTTTTAGAAACGGTATCTTTTTATCCATTGCCACTGCCATAGCTGAAAAAGAGAGAGCTAAAAATCTTATGATAGGTGTAGTAGAGGAAGACAGCAGTGGATATCCCGACTGCAGGGAGAATTTTATAGATGCTATACAAAAAGCTATCAATCTTGGAACAAAAGATGAAACCGAGATAGAGATAGTTACTCCGTTGATACATTTAAAAAAAGAGGATATTGTAAAAGAAGCCATCAAAGAGGGCGTGAAACTTGAGCTTACATGGAGCTGTTATCAAAACGAAGATAAAGCCTGTGGAGTATGTGACAGTTGCAGGCTAAGACTAAAAGGCTTTAAAAAAGCCGGGTTGGTTGACCCTGTGCCATATATGACATAAGGTCAAACTCTCTATCTTGTAGGGTTACCGTTTTCATCAAATATAGTTGGTGTTCCTTGTATATATCCTGATGAAATGAGTTTTGTCATCTTCTCCTTCATTTTTTTGGCAAACTTTTTATCTACACTTTTATAGCCTTGAAAGTTTTTATCTGAAAATTTATGCATAAGTGCCAAAATATCAGCATTTTTATCTTTTTTTGACTGCTCAAGAAGCCAGCTTGAACGCATAGGTGAACTTTCGTGTCCGGGTATTCGCAAATATATGGGTATAACTTTTACCTCTTTGGATTTTTTCAAAGTACCTTGGAGTTCATTTTTTTCATACTGCTGACAGTACGGACACATAGGGTCAGTTATAAGATATACGGTTTTTCCTTTTGGATTGCCCCCTTTTATGGTTAAAACCATATCTTTATAGTCATTTTTCAATAAAGAGAGTAGTTTTTTATTATTTGAGATTTCTTTCTTTTGCTCATTTTTCTTTAATTTTGACAACTCTTTGGATATAACGGCTCTATTTTTTGATATAAAATTTTTAAACAAACTTTTACCTGTTTTTCTGTCAATCAAACTGCCCATAATGATACTATCTTTATTGTAAATAAGCAAAAACGGTCTTGGGTTTCCTTTTATGGTACCTATAGCCATATGCAAATCTTTCAAATCAGCCGTTTTGTCATCAGCGATAATTTTTATGGAATTTACATCCGCTTTACCTCTTGTAAAAAATTTGCTTATATCTTTTTTCAATTCTACATTAGTATCTGCATGCAAAAAAATTGCTGCCAAAGATATACCAAGCACTCCTGTTAAAATTTTTTTATTCATATCTTATCCTTGTAACTGACCTTACGCACCTTATACCATTCTTGATGAACATTAAAGCATTTCATTGCGAGGCAAAAAGTTGAAGAGCTAGCCAAAGCTAACTTGAAACTTTTTAACGAAGCAA
>CAZMKH010000338.1:0-1698 GCA_964566455.1 uncultured Campylobacteraceae bacterium
CTAAAAGCACTTGAGAGCGGTTTTAAGATGAGTGACTTGTTTGAAGTTTCAAAAAGAGTTGCCAAAGAGATAGATACTCTTTGGATGGGGTATTTCAACCCTTTTTACAAAAACGGGGTTGACTTCCATCTTAAAAAAGCAAAAGAGTACGGTATAAAAGGTTTTATCATACCTGACCTGCCTTATGAAGAGGCAAAGAGTTATAAAAAAGATTTTGATGATTATGATATTTCATTGATAGATTTTGTAGCGCCTACTGACAGTTCCAAGAGGATAAATGATATTGTTCAAGATGCCAAAACTTTTATATATCTAGTTGCTTATGCAGGCATCACGGGTGCCGGAAAAGATGAGGATCTTAGCAAAGTTATAGAAAATATTAGAACAGTCAGTAAAACGGATCTGTTTTTGGGTTTTGGAGTCAACGAAAAAACAGCAAAAGAGAAGTCAAAAAATGTTGACGGAGTCATAGTGGGAAGTGCCTTTGTAAAGCTACTTTTAGATGAAAGCTTGACAAACAAGCAAAAAATTGATAATATATCTCAACTTGCATCTCGCATAAAAAATGAGATCAATTAGTAACCCTATATGGGAGTGACTTGGCTTCGACAGGAGCAGACGAGCTTTGGGTTCATGCCGGCTTGAACAAGCCGTAAAACTGTTCCGTTAAAAATAAACGCAAACAATACAAATTACAGACCTGCGCTCGCTGTAGCGTAGTAGCCTAACGGCTCGGTCAGTCATTTAGCTTTGTCGCTGTCGCGAGGCTATCTGGCTTAACACTTATGACAGCTTGGGATAAAAGTTGTCCTGCTTTTATCTGACGCTTTGGACTCAGAGCTTCTGTTTTGCAAATGAGCAGAAGGCTTGAAATTTTTCATTTGCATTAAGCATGTAACAAGACCCATTGTGAGTCTGCTTTTGGACAGGGGTTCAATTCCCCTCACTTCCACCAAATATGGAGAATATTTTGCACATAAAAACTCTTTTTTTATCTTTGGTTCTTCTTTTGTTTATCGGCTGCTCGATCACATCGACTACCATTCCTTTATCAAACTCTTACCGTGAGCAAAACAGCTCCTTTCAAACACAAGCCAAAAGCGAACCTTCTGCAACCGGTTTTTACAAACCGACAACACTACATACAAAACAGGAAAATACAAATAATCCCCCGGTTTCTTACGCTGCAAAGACCACAAATGAAATAAACTATTCAGGAAGCGGTTATATAAAAGGTATCATAGAAAAGGTATACTATTCAAAAAAGAAAAATAGTTGGGTATATTATATAAAGGGCCTTGATTTTACCAATCACAAACTAAGATATGCAAAAGTTTATGCCATAAAAAAACTTGCCAAAGTAAATGATTTTGTTTATGCAGTTATTAAAGACGGCAACATAGCCTCTTTATATGTATACAAATCGGCAAAAAGCTACCATGCAAAGAAAAAAAGACAAATTGTTAAAAAAAGTAAACAAAAAAGACAAATTGTTAAAAAAGCAAGAAAAACCCCTAAAACAAGGAAAAGAGAGCAGATTTTGAGTGCTCCTGAAGTAGAAGAAGTTACTTTTTGATTTACTTTTTGTTAACTTTTAACAGATACAATTACTCATTAGCTTAGAAAAAGAAAATATCTTTAAATCTATCAGCTCTCTTGTGTGTTGTTTTCATAGAATCGGGTGGCTTTAGTCACCCT
>CAZMKH010000339.1:0-1695 GCA_964566455.1 uncultured Campylobacteraceae bacterium
AAAAAAGTAAAAAGAGTACATCCAAGATATACTGTATCAAGACCATAGATATCTGAGAGGTATCCCACTATAAAAACTACCAGTGAACTTATACCGAAATTTATACCCATATAAATGCTGTTTACAAAGGTTGGTTTTGAAGTATTTGTATCCTGTACGGTTGCCAGCATAACAGGACCTGAGGTAAAAAGGAAAAATCCCAAAACCGCCAATATGGGAAATAAAGCTATTTGATTAAAATAGATAAAAAGCAGCATTCCCAAAGTTGTTCCCAAAGCTGAAATGAAAAGCATATTTTTTCTGCCTATTTTATCAGAAAATCTGCCTGAAAAGAAGGTACCTAAAATCCCAAAAAACTGCAAAACCGAGAGTGAAATACCTGCTTCATATATGGAAAAGTTGTGCTTGGTAAGATATACCGGAAGATACAAAGTGATGGCGGATTTTGTTCCGGCATTAAAAAGAAGATAGCTTCCCAAAATGATAAAAAAAGAGGAGAGCTTTTTAAGCAACTCTTTTGTGCCACCGGTTTCTATCTTTTTGGCACTAAACTCATCTACTTGAAAATCTTTTAGCTTATAATACAAAAAGAGTGATGACAAGATACCTATAGGCATAAGTCTGTAAATCCCTTCAAAACCCCAAAGAGAGATGGCTCCTGTAACTATAAGAGGTCCTATTGTCCTGGCACTTTCACCTCCAACCATAAACCAGCTCATGCCTTTTCCGGTTTGTCCACCTGAAGCTATCTTTATCATAGTAGGAGAAGGGATATGAAACAAAGTCGCGCTGATACCGGCTATGAACAAAAGCAAAAGTGCCACAATATATGATGAAGTAACTCCAAGCAGGCACATGGATATGGCTGTGATCGCAGGAGCGAGGATAACAAAATATTTTACATCTCTTCTCTCGGCCATAAGTCCCAAGAAGGGATTGAAAAGAGATGGTATTTTTCTGGCGATATCCAAAAATGATGCCATAGACAAGGAGATACCGAGTCTTTCTATCAAAAGTGGTAAAATAGGAGCTAAAAAGGATGAAAATATATCATGACTTAAGTGTGCAAAAGATATAGTCCAAACTTCCTCTTTTTTATATTTTTTCAATGTCAATCCTTTAAAAGGTATAAAGGTAAGGAGAAAACTAGTTGTAAAGAAATGTTTACAAAATCTACATCCTAAAACCTAAACCCTACATCCTAATATTTAAATATTGGCTTTTTATCTTCTAGGATAAATTCAGGCTCTGAAAATGGAGCTATCTCACATAGAAAGTTTGCCAAAGCTATCACTACACTTCCGTAAAAAAACTTTATCTTATTATCATAACTCCAAAGTTTATCCATATATCTTTTGATGATATATGGTGTATCTCCTATATTGTCATGGTTTCTGTCAAATCCCCTGTAAGCTCCCCAGTAGTTGTACTCCACAACATTGTTTACATTTTTGTAACCTATGATATCTTTTACCACATCTTCAAGATTGTCATGAATTTTGTTGTACTTGATGACATTGTTGGCTATGATGGCATGAAAATGAAGTGCTTCTAGGTTGAAGCTTATCTCATTTGATATGATATACCTTTTTGTTTTTTTGAGTTTTGAAGGCTTTGCGTCTACATATAAGCCTTTTGCATTATATTTTATGATATTGTTTTCCACGAGGATATTACTGCCGCCTTTTAGCACTA
>CAZMKH010000340.1:0-1695 GCA_964566455.1 uncultured Campylobacteraceae bacterium
TTTATATACTTTACTATTTTGAATTTATATAGTATAATGATATATATCAAAGTATCAAGGACTAAAAATGCTAAAAAGAGTTATATCACAAGAATTGGAAAAAGCATTAAAAATTTCTCCGGTAGTTTTGATTGCGGGGGCGAGACAGGTCGGTAAAAGCACTCTTGTCTCAAAACTAAAACGAGAATATATAGTTTTAGATGATATTACACAATTAGATGCAGCCTTGCATGATCCACAAGGCTATATAAAAAGAGTTTCAAAGCCTGTGACCATAGATGAGATACAAAAAGCACCTCAACTTTTAACTTCTATAAAATTATATGTTGATAAAGATAGAAAAAATGGAGAGTTTTTGCTAACGGGTTCAGCAAATGTGTTAAATCTCAAAAAATCAAACGAATCATTGGCAGGAAGATTGATAGAACTTACCATGTATCCATTTAGCGCCAAAGAAAAAAATCACGACACCAAAACAAATATTATAGATATGCTTTTTGAAAAAAATTTATCATCTTTAAATGTAGATAAAGAGGCTTGTGAGAATGTACATAATTTTATAATAGAAGGAGGCTATCCTCTTAGCTTTTTATCAAGTTCCAAAAAAGAGAGATTTATGTGGTTTAACTCATACATCAGCACTTACATCGAAAGAGATATTCGCTCCATCGGTGAGCTTAGAGATTTGGATGGTTTTATAAGATTTTTTAATATATTGGCACCAAGAACAGCAAATATACTAAATAAATCAGACATAGCAAACGATACACAGCTAAACAATATAACAGTAGATAATTATATATCACTTTTAGAAAAAGTATATCAAATATACCTGCTAAAACCATACTACGAAAATATAGGTAAAATATTTATAAAATCTCCAAAAGTTTACTTTACAGATTCCGGTATGGCTTGTCATATATTAAACATAAGAGATAAAGAGGAGTTAAAAAACTCTCGCTATAAAGGTAGCCTGTATGAAACTTTTGTATTTAGCGAACTTTTAAAACATATAACATATTCCAAAGATGTACTGGAATTTTTTTATTATCGAACACAAGATAAAAAAGAGATAGATTTTATAGTAAAAAAAGGAGAAAATATACTAGCCATTGAGGTAAAATCTTCTTATAGCGTAAAAAAAGATGACTTTAAACATATCATAGACTTTCAAAGCAGAAGTAATAAAAATATAACCGGTATAGTTTTATACAGCGGTGAAAAAGTTATAGGTTTTAGCGATACTTTGTTTGCTGTACCTTTGGGAATTTTTTTATAACTAAGCTTTTCTTGGATATAATACAAAAAATTTTACAGGGAGACAATATTGAAAAAAGATGTAAAAAAAGTAGTTTTGGCTTATAGCGGAGGACTTGATACCAGCGTCATTCTTAAATGGCTTCAAGATGAATACAACGCTGAAGTAGTAACTTTTACAGCAGATATAGGTCAGGGTGAAGAGGTAGAGCCGGCTAGAGAAAAGGCTTTGGCTCTTGGCATAAAGCCTGAAAATATCTTTATAGAGGATTTAAGAGAAGAGTTTGTAAGAGATTATGTATTTCCTATGTTTAGAGCAAATGCCATATATGAAGGGGAGTATCTTCTTGGAACTTCCATAGCCAGACCTCTTATAGCAAAAAGACAAGTTGAGATAGCAAAGCTTACCAATGCCGATGCCGTAAGCCACGGAGCAAC
>CAZMKH010000341.1:0-1685 GCA_964566455.1 uncultured Campylobacteraceae bacterium
GGCTACTATCTTCAGCCCCTCAATGCTGTCAAGCTTTTTTCTCGCCTCTTTTTTAAAGCCGTTAAATAAAATCTTTTCAAACATATCGCTTATAAAAAGAGCAACAACCAAAGGCAAAATTACCCCGTACACCACACAACGATGAGTTACAAGACAAAGCATATCCTCAAAAACTACTGCAAGAAACAAAAATAGGAAAAATCTTTTTACTCTGTCAGTAAAAACCAATTTTTTATCCAGTTTTCTCTGCCATACATAAAAAGATGGAAGTAGCGCAAAATAAAAATATATCCAAAAGTAGATGCCTGTCAGATAATATGCAAAAACAGGAATTATAAAAAAGAACAAATGCCAGGAGCGTCTTTTATGCTTGAACACAACTCTATCTATTTTATAATTATACCATTGGAGGTTTGTTATGATGTACCATCCAAGACTTATAGTAAAAATAATATGTGAAATAAGAACAAATACCGCTTTATAATCCATCTAATCCTCCATGATAATTCAAGTTTAAGTTTCATTTCATTTTTTACCGGTTCTGTAGGCGTCCATTTTTGCACGACGCAAAAATAGCCGAAAGCCTTAGGAATTATTGCAAGGATGCAATTTTGAGAATGAGGTCAATACTGGAATGAAACTTGAACTGTTCTATCTAATCCTCTATAAATTCTTCAATTTTTTTAGAAACTTCTTTTGGTTTTTTTAAAAAAAAGTAATGGTCTCCATCAAATATACAAAAGTTACTGTTTTTTATCAAAGAGGCTATCTTTTTACCACTATATAACGGTGTAGCACTATCCTCTTTTCCCCACAGTATCAATGCGTGAGAGTCAAAACTTTTAAAAATATCTTCAAAATCCTCATCGACAACATTTTTAAAAGTTTCATACATGTTTTGCTTCATCCCTTCTACATCTTTTGAGGCAAACAGTTTATAAAATTTTCCAAGCCCTAAAGACTTAAAAGTTTTAAAAAATGCTATTTTTGTTTTGACCTTTAGAGATTTTTCGGTTTTTATGCCTGCACTGCTTAAAAGTACAAGCTTTTTTGGGTTTAACAGTGTTGCAACTTTTCCGCCAAATGAGTGCCCCACAATAACATCTTTTTTTGAAGAGATAGTTTGTAAAAAAAGCTCTACTATCTCTTTATAATTGAAAGTATTTAAAATTTCATCATTTGGGCTTTTGCCAAAACCCGGCATATCGATATAAATATGCCTAAATTCTTTAAAAAAACCGCCAAAAGTCTGCTTCATAAGCTCTTTATTGCTTCCCCATCCATGAAGAAAAACTATATCTCTCTCTTTGTCAGGGTTTTTTATATCATAATATATCTCATAGGTTACATTGTTATATATTATATCTTTGACTGCCATTGTTTATTTGGTCTCTTTTGTTTTTTTGTAAAGCTTTTGAAGAATTTCAAAAGCATCATTAAGCTTTTCATACTCATCCATATTGAGCATTACCGCTTCAAATTTATTATTTTTTACTATAAAAACTCTTTTTTTCTCTTTTGTTTTTACACTTTTGAGTATTGAGCTGAAATTTCTTACTACTTCAGTTGCCGTATATATTTCATCACTGTTAAAAGTTGCCATATTTAGAGCCTTTGTGTAAAATAATACATAAAATTTTATGTATTATAACATATTATTTGCACTTTGCGGCATTTATGGAGTT
>CAZMKH010000342.1:0-1673 GCA_964566455.1 uncultured Campylobacteraceae bacterium
TTTAAAAAGATTTTGGATGAACTTTTAAAATATAAAAAAGAGTTTGTTGTAGCAAATATCATAGCTGTCATAGCAGTTTTGGTAAGCACTCCAGCACCTCTTTTGATGCCTTTGCTTGTTGATGAAGTTTTGCTTAAAAAGCCGGGATTTTTAACTGAGCATATAGATAAACTTTTTGGACACCAGGAAGCTTATGTGTATATACTGATAGTGCTGTTTATGACTGTTTTTTTAAGGTCTTTGTTTTTTGGTTTGACTGTTTGGCATGATTATATATTTTCCAAAATTTCAAAAAATATTACATACAAGATAAGAAAAGATATGCTTTCTCATCTTTCAAAACTCTCTTTAAATGAGTATGAAGCATTGGGAAGCGGGAAAATATCATCACTCTTTTTGGTAGATGTTGCCACTGTTGAGACATTTTTGGGTATGAGTATAAGCAAACTGATTGTATCTATTTTGACGGTTATCGGAGTTGCGGTAGTACTTTTGCTCATCAACTGGAAACTGGCACTTTTTATACTTTTGGTCAATCCTTTTGTGGTAATTGTCAGTAAAAAATTTGCCAGGAAAGTTAGTCTTTACAAAAAAGAGGAAAACAGAACTTTTGAAGCTTTCAGTGAAGCTTTAAGTGAAACTTTGGATCTTTTTTGGCAGATAAGAGCATCAAATCAGGAGAAAAACTTTATAAAAAGGCTTTTTGTAAAAAGTGATGATATTAAAAAGGCAGGTATCGCTTTTGCATACAAAAGTGATGCGGCTTTAAGGTTTTCATTTTTGCTTTTTCTAAGTGGTTTTGAGCTGTTTCGTGCGGCTTCAATATTTACCGTTGCTTACGGGAGTTTGAGTATCGGACTGATGCTTGCCATATTTGGCTATCTCTGGGTTATGATGGGACCTATTCAGGAGATATTAAATATCCAGTACTCATATCACAATGCAAAAAGAGCACTAAACAGGATAAATCAAATCTTTCAAATGCAAAAAGAGCCTCACTACCCTCATCTTAAAAATCCTTTTGAGGGCAATAAAACAAACAGTATAACGCTCAAAAATGTATCTTTTAGCTATGATGATGAAAATCCTGTCTTAAAAGATATCAATATGTCCATAAAAAAGGGGCAAAATGTTGCCATAGTCGGAGCAAGTGGGAGCGGTAAAACAACTTTGGCTCAGATAATGGTCGGTTTTTATCCGTTGCAAAAGGGTGAGCTTTTTTATGATGAAGCAAATATAAAAGAGATAGGCTTGGATGTTGTAAGAGAAAATGTTTTTTTGGTTTTGCAAAATCCTATGCTTTTTAATGATACTATCAGATTTAACCTGACTCTTGGAAAAGAGGTGGATGAAAAAGCTATATGGAAAGCTCTGAAAATTGCTCAGCTTGAAGAGGTGGTAAGCTCACTTGATAAAAAACTTGATACAAGAGTGGGTAAAAACGGTATCAGACTCTCCGGCGGACAAAGGCAGAGGATAAGTATAGCCAGAATGATTTTGCAAAATCCAAATGTCATTATACTTGATGAGTCAACAAGTGCGTTAGATATCCATACGGAGGAGTCACTTTTTGAAGCTTTGAAAGAGATATTAAAAGAAAAAACAGTTATAATAATAGCTCACAGGTTAAGTACCATAAAACAGGCTGATTATATATATATGCTTGAAGACGG
>CAZMKH010000343.1:0-1667 GCA_964566455.1 uncultured Campylobacteraceae bacterium
TTAAATAATTTTATGCAGCGTAGTTGCTTTTTGCATCCATATCTCTATAGCTTCCCAGTTGTCATGCTCGATAAGCTCTTTTATCTTTTGCATCTCTTTTTCAAAAAGATCAATAGAGCTTAAAAGATTATTTTTATTTTGTTTAAATACATCACTCCACATCACAGGAGAACTTTTTGCAATTCTGCTCATATCTCTAAAACCGCCTCCGGCAAGTGCCAAGATACTCATAGGATCTTCTTGGGACATAACCGTATTTGCCAAAGAGTAGCTTATAGCATGCGGTAAGTGGGAGATAAAAGCAGCATGTCTGTCATGCTCTTTGGCACCCATATAAAAGATATTCATCCCCAATTTTTTATAAAGTTCTTCTGTTCTGGTTTTATGAAGTTTATCATTTCTGTCGGTATCGCATAAAACTACTGTATTGCCTTCATAAAGACCTTTAAATGCTGCACTTGGTCCATACTTTTCTGTACCACACATAGGGTGGGATGCTACAAAATTTTTCTCTATCTCCTTTGGAGTAAGTTCGACTATTTTTTGTTTTGTACTGCCCATATCCACTATAGTTGTACTCTCATCTATATCTTTTAATTTTGGCAGTATTTTTACAATAGCGTTAACCGGAACGCATAAAAAAATCATATCACACTTTTTTATATCCTCTAACCTTGCAATCTCATTTACAAGTCCAAGCTCCAAAGCATCTTCGCAGTGGGCAATATTGTGATCAACTCCCAAAACTTTTTTTGCTATCTTTTTATCTTGTAAATCAAGCCCCAAAGAACCACCCATTAGCCCTAGTCCGACAATTCCTACTGTCATAAACAACCTCTTTATAATGTTTTTAAAATATATTTGGTATTATATCATCTTTAATAACTAAAGTTATACAACTAAACAAGGCAATACATGAAATTTTTTAAAATCTTCCTCACTTTATCTGCATTTTTTACTATTTATCTAAATGCAATAACAATCAAAAATATAAAATTTGACGGACTTATACATATCTCCAACCAAATAGCAAAAGAGATACTTGGCTTTGGTGTGGGAGATGAGCTTGATATAGACAAAATTGATGCATCAATTGCCAAATTTTATGGACAAAATTATTTTAAAGATATATGGGTTGATGAAAACAATGGGGTACTGACATATCATTTCATAGAAAAACCGGTTATTGCCCAGGTGGATATCAAGGGTTATGATGACAAAAAAGATGATATAAAAACCATGATAGATGTCAAAAAGGGTGATATATATGATGAAGACAGCATAAACAGCGCCAAAAACCAAATACTTTCATACCTTGAAAGTAAAGGATATTATGACAGTATAGTTGAAACAAAAACCCAAAAGTTAAACAAAAACAGTCTGAAGCTTGACTTTATCATCAGCAAAGGTGAAGAGATAATCATTCAAAAAGTCCATATGTATGGTAGTAAAAACATAGACTACAGCGATGTCAAATCCAGTATAGTAAACAGACAAAAACAATTTTTGGGATGGCTGTGGGGAAGAGATGACGGTGAGCTCAAAATTGACCAGTTAAAATATGACAGTGCCAGGATAAAAGACTATTATATGAGAAAAGGTTACCTTGATGCTACGGTAAGTACACCTTTTTTAAGAACATATTTTGAAAACTACCAAGCAGACCT
>CAZMKH010000344.1:0-1659 GCA_964566455.1 uncultured Campylobacteraceae bacterium
ATGACGCAAATGCTTTTGCCAAAGTCGTAGAGACTGCAAAAGCGGCACTTTAAAATTTATAAGTCCGTCACCTTGACGGACTCAATTTCATATCCTTTATCATTTTTTTCACAACTTCATCAATCATATCATTTGTAATTTTACTTTTAAAATCTTTTTGAATACGATATAACTCATTTTTCCCATCATAAAATTCAAGACCTATATATCCGTTAAAGTCGGCACCCAGTGCATGGACAACCGGGTTTTTGCAGTTTATAACATAGTGAGAATATAGTTTTATATGATACCTGGTAGTTTTGTTATCATTTACTTTAAAGCCATACTTTTTAAAACTTCTCTCAACCTTGTCCAAAAGATAGTAATTGTCAGTTTTAAATGAGATAGATTTTAGATAGATTGGTTTATTTGAAGGTGTAAATTTTTTAATAAACAAACTGTCATCTTTGCAGCCTGTAAATATTATTAGAAATAAAAACAGCAAATACTTCATTTTCTAAACCTTGAACATACTTATATATTGAATTATATCATAAATAATACTATCACTATCACCTGACCCCTATAATAAAAAGTAAAATTTTGATATAATGTCAGTCAAATTTTTTACGAAAGGTGGTGATGTTAGGTGCCAGGTATAAAAGTAGGTCCTAGAGAGTCTTTTGAGGAAGCTTATAGAAAGTTCAAAAAGCAGATAGATCGTAACTTGATCGTTACTGAAGCTAGAGCTAGAAAATACTATGAGACTAAAACTGAAAAGCGTAAAAAGCAAAAAATTGCTGCTAAGAAGAAAATGCTCAAAAAACTCTACATGCTAAGACGATACGAGTCAAGGCTCTAATCACACACATTGCGACCCATTATCGGGTCGCAAACTTCTCATCCAAAAAAATATCAACATATTTTTTAGAGGCTTTTAACAAAGCTTCACCGTGACCACTTCCTGGAAGTATCAAAGTCGTAGATATAACAGCTTCTTTTGTATATTTTACAGTTCTTGAAAGTGCAAAGTCTTTATTGGAGCTAACAAACATGATGGGAAATGCCATATCTGCTATACTATCTTCCGCTCCAACCTCTTCAGTACTTCCCGGTGAAAAAAGTACAGCAATTTTTGGCTCATAATCAAACATAATACCTATAAGCGCACCGCCGCCCAATGATGCACCGAAAAATGCAAGTTTATCTATATCTATATTTTTATAATGAGCTCCTGTAAAATCAATCCAGGCAGACAAGTCAGAAGTGATATTTTTAAAGTTTACCTTTTTTGCACTCTTTTTTATACTGTTTCTTAGCTCAGATAAATTTTTAAATTTGACTATTTGATTTTTCTTGCCGTTTTGTATGATGGATTTTCCATGACCTCTTAAATCTACATTTAAAGTTGCAAATCCTCTTTTTCTTAAATGTGCCGTAAACTCTATCCACTTTGTATGGTCACTTCCAAACTGATGGGCTATAAGTGCAAGCGGATATTTATCTTTTTTAACTTTTGGAAAATCTATCCATCCTTTCAAAACAAATCCGTCTTCACTTTTGATACTTACCTCTTTTGCACTTAGCACAACCGAAAAAAGTAAAAATAGTAATAAAAACAGTTTTTTCATATTTTTCTCCTAAAAAACTATGAAAATTTAATTTTCACTTCATTTTTTA
>CAZMKH010000345.1:0-1659 GCA_964566455.1 uncultured Campylobacteraceae bacterium
AGCAGAATGAAATTTGACTTTGAAGATAAAAAACTAAGTGAAGAGGAGATACTCTCAAAACTCTATTCACCCAATAGAGAGATAAGAAAAGAAGCTGCCGATTCACTCTCAAAAGAGCTTGAAAACAACCTTCACTTAACTTCGTACATTTATAATATGATAAAAACCGACCTTAAAATTGAGTGTGATATAAGAAAGTACAAATCAGTAGAAGAGCCAAGACATATAGACAATAAAATAACCCAAAAAAGTGTAGATGCTCTTATAAATACAACTTCAAAAAATTTTCACCTCGTAAAAAAATATTATGATATCAAAAAAGAGATACTAGGATATGATACTTTGTATGACTATGACAGATATGCACCCTATCAGACAAACGAAAAAGAGATACCATTTAATGAAGCCAAAGAGATGGTTTTAAAAAGTTTTAAAAATTTCAGCCAAGAATTTTATGATATTGCCAACAAAGCTTTTAATGAAGGATGGTGTGATGTTTTTCCAAAAGATAAAAAAAGAGGAGGAGCTTTTTCTCATCCCGCATCAGTTGATACACATCCATATATAATGCTAAATTATACAAAAAAAAGAAGAGATATCTTTACTGTCGCTCATGAGTTGGGCCATGCCATTCATCAGTATCTCTCACGCAATGTCGGATATCTTGGAAGCGATACGCCTCTTACCACATCTGAAACTGCTTCAGTTTTTGCAGAAATGCTTTTGTTTGACGATATAAAGAAAATTACTCCAAAAGATGAGCTTTTAGCACTTTACGGGGGAAAACTCGAGGATATTTTCGCTACACTTTTCAGGCAAATCATTTTTACAACTTTTGAAAGAAAAGTTCACTCTAAAAAAGATGAATTAACTCCTGATGAATTTAATGAATTTTGGATGGAAGAAAATACAAAAATGTTCCAAGATAGTGTCAAACTCACCGAGGGATACAAATACTGGTGGAGTTATATCCCGCACTTTATACATACTCCTTTTTACTGTTATGCATACAGTTACGGACAACTTTTGGTCATGGCATTGTATGGTCTTTACAAAAAAGAGGGTGAAAGCTTTAAGAAAAAATATATAAAATTTTTATCAAGCGGTGGCAGCAAAAGTCCGAAAGTGCTTATAAAAAGTTTTGGTTTTGATATAGAGGATGAAGCTTTTTGGCAAATCGGAATAAATGAAGTTGCAAATCTCCTCGAAGAATTTAAAGCGCTGAAGGATAAATAATGCTACATGATATAGTAAGTCATGACAAATTTAGAGAAATAATGATAAAACACGCCAGTGAAGTTATAGAGTATCTTTTCAACGGAGATATCGAATTTTCCATATTGACTTCACTGGCAAACATTACATTTGACCCACCTTTGCCTGAACATATTACAGTAGACTTTAAACCTATTACTCTTTTTACATTGGCAGGCTATACATACGAAAGTGCCAGACTTGATGAA
This sequence comes from uncultured Campylobacteraceae bacterium, assembly GCA_964566455.1. Classification (GTDB taxonomy): domain Bacteria; phylum Campylobacterota; class Campylobacteria; order Campylobacterales; family JALSKU01; genus JALSKU01. Next base: position 1,464 of record CAZMKH010000345.1, read on the forward strand.
GGTGTGCTTAGTTTTGAGGCGGGCTTTGGCAGAGAAAATTTTGGAAGTTTGGTTAGTGTACCACTTTATGCAATTTTACAAATCATAGTGGAAAATACGCCTATCTTTATAAATCTGGCGACTCCTCCTGAAATCAAAGAAGAAAAACAAAAAGATGAGCAAAGCGGTATCAAAAAATCAATGGATATATTTCTTT
>CAZMKH010000346.1:0-1653 GCA_964566455.1 uncultured Campylobacteraceae bacterium
TGAGTGTTACTTCATACTGGCTTTCATCAGCAAATTTTTCTATCTCTACAACTCTCTCCATAAGTTATCTCATTCTCAAAGTCATGATTGTAAATTTTATACTTATTTTTAATTTTTCATTTTTCATTTTTCATTAATACCAATACTCTTCACTTGGAAACTTACCATCTTTTACATCTTTGACATACTCTTTTACACCATTTCTTACAAGTTCGGCTCCGTCAAGATATCTTTTTACAAATTTTGGCTTAAATTCATCAAAAAATCCCAGCATATCACTCCATACAAGCACCTGCCCATCAGTATCTTTTCCTGAACCTATACCTATGGTAGGCACTGTAATACTCTCCGTTATAAGTTTTGCGGCTTCTGCTTTTACACCCTCTAAAACTATACAAAAAACTCCGGCCTCTTCCAGAGCCTTTGCATCTTTTACAAGCTTTTCTATCTCTTCTTTATTTTTGCCTTTTATTTTGTATCCACCCTCGGCTCTGACAAACTGGGGCTTTAAGCCGATATGTCCCATAACAGCTATAGAATTTTTACACAATTCTTTAATGATATCCGCCTTTTCGATACCGCCTTCAAGTTTTACGGCATCCGCTTTTGTTTGTTTATATACTTTGGTAGCATTTTTTAAAGCCTCTTTTTTATCGATATATGAACCAAAAGGCATATCACAAACCACCAATGCATTCTTTACACCTTTGCAAACTGCTTTGGTATGATATATCATCTCTTCCAGTGAAATCCCGAGAGTATCGTCATCTCCGCCAAAGCTCATACTTAAACTGTCTCCAACCAAAATAATATCTACTATATCATCAAACAATTTTGCCATCAAAGCATCATAAGCAGTAATCATACTGATCTTTTCTTTTGATTTTAAAGCTTTTATGCTGTTTATATTTATCTTTTTCACAAAAGTACCTTTTTAGCTGGTTATTATGGATTATTGATTTTATCTAAAAAATGATATAATATCAATCAAACAAACAAAAAGGATATGTTGTGGGTGTCAAAGAAAACCTGTTTGACAATTATGACTATGATATTGTAGATGAGTTTATACTACACTACAGTGTCATGACTTATCAAATGGAAAATCTCATAATATATTCTTCAAAAAAAGAGCAGTACAAAGAGAATATTGAAGAGCTTTTCAGAATTGCCCACAATATAAAATCTGCTGCCGGTTTTTTAAAGATTGAGCCTATACTAAAGCTGGCAACTCTTCTTGAAGAGGTTTTGGAAGAAGCCAGAGAGCTTGAAGGTCCTGCAAATGATGATTTTATAGACTGGCTGCTTGCGGTAAAAGATCAGTTTGAAAGATACAAAGATGATCTTGAAAATGATGCTGAAGAATTTAGTGAGCTTGACCCAAATATCATAAAAATACCTACAGATTTAGAAAAAAAAGAAAATTAAGAGAATAAACAATGAAAAAACTAGTAGCTTATATTACATGTGCATACCCCGATGTTAATTTTACTGAAGATTTGATACTCTCTATGAAAGAGAGTGGAGTAGATTTTATAGAGCTAGGTGTTCCTTTTTCGGACCCGGTTGCTGACGGACCCGTTATAGAAGAAGCAAACCTAAAAGCACTTGAGAGCGGTTTTAAGATGAGTGACTTGTTTGAAGTTTCAAAAA
>CAZMKH010000347.1:0-1650 GCA_964566455.1 uncultured Campylobacteraceae bacterium
GAACTTCCAAAAAGAGGCGTAAGCAGAGAAGATGCATACAAAATAGTCCAAAGAAATGCCATGAAGGTTTGGAATGAAATCCAACAGGGCAAATCACCTCTTAATGACAAAGGCGAGAGTCTGTTTTTAGAGTATCTTTTAAACGACAAAGAGTTAAGAGAAAAGTTGGATGAAAGTGAAATAAGAGAGTGTTTTGACTACTCATACTATACCAAAAATATAGATAAAATTTTTGCAAGGGTTTTTAAAGATGCCAAATAGAATACTGACTGTAACAAAAAGAAACGGTAGGATTGAACCGCTGGATATTACAAAAATACAAAAAAATACAAAAGGTGCCGTAGAAGGGCTTGAGAATGTCAGCCAGAGTGAGCTTGAGCTGGATGCAAGGATACAGTTTAGAGATGGCATATCTACTGAAGAGATACAGCAGACTCTTATAAAAACCGCTGTTGACAAGATAGATGTAGACAGACCTGACTGGACATTTGTAGCTGCAAGGCTTTTTTTGTATGACCTGTATCATAAAGTAGGAAGAAATATAGGCGGGGAAAAGGGCAGCCCCTATCCTTCATTAAAAAAATATTTTGAAACAGGTGAAAAAGAGGGCAGAATTATAAAAGGACTCAGAGATAAATACGATATAGATGAATTGGATAGTTATATAAAACCTGAGCGTGATATGCAGTTCACTTATCTGGGCGTTAAAACACTAAACGACAGGTATCTGTTGAAAAACAAAAAAGGAAGCCCTATAGAGCTGCCTCAATACATGTTTATGGCGATAGCAATGTTTTTGGCACAAAACGAGTTTGACAAAATGAGCTGGGCAAAAAGGTTTTATGACCTTATCAGTAAGTTTGAAGTTATGCTTGCTACCCCGACTTTATCAAATGCCAGAACCCCGAGACATCAGCTAAGTTCCTGTTATATAGGAAGTACACCTGACAATATAGAGGGTATTTTTGATGCATTCAAAGAGATGGCACTTCTTAGCAAGTTTGGCGGAGGTATTGGTTGGGACTGGTGTAAAGTAAGAGGTATAGGCAGCAGTATAGATGGACACAAAAATGCTGCAGGTGGAATAATTCCGTTTTTAAAGATTGCAAACGATGTTGCAATTGCAGTTGATCAATTGGGGACGAGAAAAGGAGCAATTGCTGTATATATAGAGCCTTGGCATATAGATATAGCTGATTTTTTAGATCTTAGAAAAAATTCGGGTGAAGAGAGACGAAGAGCACACGATCTTTTCCCCGCACTCTGGATAAACGACCTTTTTATGAAGCGAGTTACAAACAATGAAAGATGGACGCTTTTTGACCCTTTGGATGTACCTGATTTGACTGATGTTTGGGGGGAAGAGTTTGAACAAAAATATATTGCATATGAAAATGATGATTCCATTATCAAAGAGAGCATAAATGCTAAAGATTTGTGGAAAAAAGTACTTCTTAGTTACTTTGAAACAGGGCTTCCGTTTTTGTGCTTTAAAGATAATGCCAACAAGGTAAATCCAAACCCTCACTCAGGTATCATCAGAAGCTCAAACTTGTGTACTGAAATATTTCAAAATACAGACCCCAACCACTACCTTGTAAAGATAAAATTTGATGACGGCTCTGTTAAAACATATGAAGAAGAGGATGA
>CAZMKH010000348.1:0-1648 GCA_964566455.1 uncultured Campylobacteraceae bacterium
CTAAAAACTGCCTTGATGAACTTAAAGAAAGCTATAAATGAATTTATAGTATAATATTTTCCAAAAAATTAAGAGGAATATTGATGAATATCATAGAAGGAAGATTGAAACTTGACAAAGACAGCAAAGTGGCTATCATAAACAGCAGGTTTAACCATATCATAACAGACAGACTCACCGAAGGTGCAAGAGATGCCTTTTTAAGACATGGCGGAGATGAGAAGAATTTAGACCTTGTGCTTGTACCGGGAGCTTTTGAAGTGCCATTCGCACTTGATAAACTTTTAAGTTCCGGCAAATATGACGGTGTTTGCTGCCTTGGTGCGGTTATCAGAGGGAGTACTCCACACTTTGACTATGTGGCGGCTGAAGCTACAAAAGGTGTGGCAAATACAACCTTGAAGTATAAGTACCCTGTAACTTTTGGCATACTTACGACTGACACCATAGAGCAGGCAATTGAAAGAGCAGGAAGCAAGTCAGGTAATAAAGGCTTTGAAGCGATGACAGGACTTATCGAACTGATAGACTTATACAAAAATATATAATCAAGGTAAAAAATGGCAACAAGACACCAAGTAAGAGAGGCTGTGGTTTCCATCCTTTATGCACATGATATAGGAAACTCTGAGATAGAAAAATTTGAAGATGATATACTCGAAGACAAAAAGATAAGAAACAAGCAAAAAGAGTTTGCGCTTGAACTGATAAACGGAGTTTTAAGCTCTCTTGATGAGATAGACGGTGAGATAGACAAGCATTTAAAAGAGTGGAATATCAAAGAGATAGGACATATCGAAAGAGCCATACTCAGGCTTGCCGCTTATGAACTTTTAAAAACTGATATAGATGAAGCCGTAGCTATAAATGAAGCGATAGAACTCTCCAAAACACTTTGCAATGACAATGTGCCCAAATTTATAAACGGAGTATTGGGCTCTATTCAAAAAGACAAAAGGAACAATTAAGATGAAGTTGTGTGTAGCACTTGACTTACCTACAAATGAGGAAAATTTGGCTTTGGTTAAATCATTGAAGGATTTTGATATATGGCTGAAAGTGGGTTTAAGATCATATATAAGAGACGGTCAAAATCTTATCAAAGAGTTAAAGCAGATCAATCCAAACTACAAGATATTTTTAGACCTTAAACTTTATGATATACCAAATACCATGGCTGATGCCGCAAGTGAAATATCACTTTTGGGTATTGATATGTTTAACATTCATATATCAAGCGGAAAAGTAGCGATGAATACTGTTATGCAGCGCATCGCAAATGTAAAAGACAGACCTTTGGTGCTCGGAGTTTCTGTACTTACAAGTTTTAACAACAAAGATTTCAAAAGCATATACGGAGCTTCCATAGAAAAAAGAAGTATAGAATTTGCCAAGGCTGCGTATGAATGTAAACTTGACGGAGTAGTATGTTCTGCTTATGAAAGTAAAGATATAAAAAGTGTAACCAAAGAAAAGTTTATCACATTGACTCCGGGTATCAGACCTTTTGGAGAAGACAGTAACGATCAAAAAAGAGTGGCAAATCTTGAAATGGCAAAAGAACAGTTGGTGGATTTTATAGTGGTCGGAAGACCTATATATTTATCCAAAGACCCAAGGGGCGTTGTGGAAGAAATACTAAAAAGGA
>CAZMKH010000349.1:0-1643 GCA_964566455.1 uncultured Campylobacteraceae bacterium
ACAACCAAACCTAGCAATGCTCCACCGATATATATGGCAAAAAGTACATTTCCCGGGTTATGGTTGGCAAAAAAGGCTGCAATTACCAAAACATATATAGGAAGCCTTGCTCCACAACTCATAAACCCAAGTACAAGCATCGTTATGATCCTGTCTTTTGGATTTTTAAGAGTTCTTGCCGCCATATAAGCAGGAACCGTACAACCAAACCCACTCACCAAAGGAACAAAAGCTTTACCCTGCAGACCAAATCTTTTTAAAAAACCATCCATCAAATATGCGGCTCTTGCCATATAACCTGTTTGTTCAAGCAAATTGATACCTAAAAAAAGTATCAAAATATTGGGTAAAAACATCACAACTGCACCGACTGCAGGGATGATTCCGTCAGTCAGCATGGAGTTAAAAGCTCCTTTTGGCAAAACTTCAGCTATATAGTTTGCGCTGTTACTAAAAAGCCAGTCTATCCAATTCATAGGGATATTGCCAAGCTCAAATGTCAGCTGAAAAAGCCCCCACATAAAAAAGAGAAATATAGGAAGCCCAAGTACCGGGTGTATTAGAATATTATCTATCTTTTCACTTAAGCTCTCTTCCACTTCAGGAATTTTAAGTGCTTCCATTTGCAGGTTGTGAGCAAGTGCAGCTCTTTCATTGGATAAGATATCTGTGGTACTCTCTTCATCAAATTCGGCTTCAAGTTTTTTATACATTTTCTCAAGCACATCATGTACTTCTATCCAAACAGGAAGGTCGTGAATGATTTTATAAATATTTTCATCTCTGTCAAGAAGTCTGATAGCTACAAATCTAGCATAGTCCGGATCTTTAAAATGGGGAGATTTTTTTAAAATGGAAACCAGTTTTTCAATGCGCAGTTCAACCCTTTCGCTGTAATAAATCTTATTTTTATGTTTGGGAGCTTCATTAACTTTTACAACAGTATCGACTATCTCTTCCATTCCCTTGTGTTCTTTGGCTGAAGCCAAAATTACAGGTATACCAAGCAGAGTTTCCAGCTTGTCTTTATCTATACTTCCGCCTTTGGCTTCTATCTCATCAACCATATTTAAAACAAGTATCGTTTTTTTATGCATATCAAGAAGCTGAAGTGTAAAGATAAGATTTCTAGAAAGTGTATTGGCATCAACGATATTGACAATGACATCATACTCTTCGTTGATAAGATAATTTTTGCTTACCTGTTCTTCTGGAGTATAGGCATTTAATGAATAAATACCGGGAAGGTCAACCATCTCGATATCATAATCATCTTTTTTTACATTTACTATTTTGGTGTCAACCGTAACTCCGGAAAAATTTCCCGTATGAAGCCTGGCATCGCCTATGGCATTTAACAAAGATGACTTTCCAACATTCGGTTGCCCGGCAACTACCGCTTTTATATGTTTAGTCATTTGACAACTTTACCAAAATATTTTCAGCCTCTTCTTCTCTTAGCCCAACTTTGGTGCTGCCAGCCATAACATCCCATGTCTGTTTGGCCAGGGTATGTTTTAAAACTTTAAGTTTTGCTCCTTTTACTATACCCATAGCATTAAGTCGCCCTTTTATAGGTTCTTGTGCAGTTATTTTAACTACTGCTGCACTATCACCTATGTGTAAATCTGATACTTTTTTCA
>CAZMKH010000350.1:0-1643 GCA_964566455.1 uncultured Campylobacteraceae bacterium
CTACGGTAAGTACACCTTTTTTAAGAACATATTTTGAAAACTACCAAGCAGACCTGTCTTATCTTATAAATGAAGGAACTGTTTATACTATCAAATCTGTTAAATTTTCTCTTGCCAAGCCGGTTATAAAAACAGAAAAACTAAAAGAGGATTTAAAACTCCACAGTGGCAAAACATTTAATATAGACAAATTGAGAAAAGATATAACAAAAATAAAACATAAAATTGAGGACTTGGGATATGCGTATGCAAAAGTATTTCCAGATATCAAACAAGACAAAAAGAAACATACTGCATCTATAACATATAAAATTTATCCTGGACAAGTAGTATATATAAATGATGTTGAGATTTCTGGCAATACCAGAACTATCGACAGAGTCGTAAGAAGAAGTATCTATTTGGCTCCCGGAGACAAGTACTCTTATACCGACTTTCAAGACTCTATAACTGAGCTTAAAAAAACCGGATATTTTGATGATGTCAAAATAGAAAAGAAAAGAGTAACAGATAATAAAATCACGCTATTGGTAAAAGTCAAAGAAGCTCAAACAGGAAGTATTACAGGTGGTATAGGATATGGAAGCTATGATGGATTTCTAATAAGTGCCTCAGTTTCAGATAAAAATGTATTTGGAAGTGGCATAGATACATCGGTAAATGTTGACTATTCTTCAAAAAGCTTAAAAGGCTCTGTCTCTTTTTACAACCCAAGAGTATTTGACTCACAATATAGCCTTGGCGGCTCTATATATGATACTAGTAATGATTATTACTCATTTAATGAGGACAAGATAGGTGCAAGCCTGAGTGTAGGTAGAAGATTTACCCGAACTATCAGTGGAAGCGTTAGCTATAACATTGAAAGATCAAAGCTTAGCGACCTTGACAGTTCACTTGACCCGACTTTGTATACTGTAGGTGATACATTAAAAAGTGCTGTTACCGTTTCAGCCAAATATGATACAACAGATGATTATTATTTGCCAAGGCATGGTATGGAAGTCACATCTTCCATAGAGTTTGCAGGAGTTGGTGGAGATGAAAAATACATAAAAAATATAGATAAATTCTCATACTTTTACGGGCTAGAGGATTTGATAGACTATGATATGATTTTAAGATATAAGGCTCAGTTTAGAATAGCTTTTGACAATGGCAATCTTCCTATAAATGAAAAAATATATATGGGCGGATTATCAAGTGTAAGAGGATATGAGTCAAGTTCAATCTCACCGGTTAATAGTTCAGGCTCTTTGATAGGTGGTAAAATGATGTTTGCCAACTCCATTGAAGCGAGCCTGCCATTGGTTGAGTCTATAAGAATGAGGGCACTTTTGTTTGTTGACTACGGTTTTATCGGAGAAAACAGTCTTGATATAAGCAGAGGCGGTATGGGTATGGGTATAGAGTGGAACTCTCCACTGGGTGCTATTCAACTTATATTTGCTAAACCGTTCAACGATAAACCGGGTGATAGAACTTCAACTTTTGAATTCTCTATGGGAAGAAGGTTTTAAAAAGAGGCTATTTCAGTATAATTGCTATGGGAAAAGGTTTATAGAGCTCTTTTATACATTCGCTGCTCAAAAAACATTTTCCTTTTTTTGAATAAACACTCAGAGTCTCTTCTTTAAAATCAA
>CAZMKH010000351.1:0-1641 GCA_964566455.1 uncultured Campylobacteraceae bacterium
TGATTTTATTGGAGTCATAAATAAGAACCAAATTATCCAGCTCATTTTTACCCGCCAATGCGCAAGCCTCATAGCTTATACCCTCTTCCAAGTCTCCATCACCGCACAAACAGTAAACCTTATGATCAATTATCTTGGCTGTTTCACTATTGAGTACTTTTTTGGCATATTTTGAAGCAAAAGAAAATCCCACCGCATTTGCCACACCTTGACCCAAGGGTCCTGTTGTAATCTCTACTCCCGGTACTTCACCATATTCAGGGTGTCCCGGAGTTTTACTGCCAAGCTGTCTAAAGTTTTTTAAATCATCCATACTCAAGTCATACCCGCTTAAGTACAAAAATGAGTATATCATCGCACTTGCATGACCGCCACTGAAAACAACTCTGTCTCTGTTTAGCCATTTTGGATTTTTTGGATTGTGTTTTAAATGGGTACTCAAAACTGTCAACACATCAGCCATACCGAGACAAACTCCCGGATGTCCGCTGTTTGCTTTTTGAATCATATCCGCACTTAAAAACCTTATGGTATCTGCCATCTTTTTTAACATTTTTTTATCCATCTTCTTTTTTCCTTAAAATTTATATTCATCCTTAATTTTATCTCTCTTTAAACCTATCAAGAATCTTTTGCAATGAGTCTGAGAGTTTTTTATCAAACTCTTGCACATCATCTTTTAATTTATCTGTCAAATCATCCCTGTACTCTTTTGCCTTTTTTAAGCCCAAAAGATTGACAAATGAGTTTTTGCCCTCATCGTTACCTGTTGTCTTTCCAGCCTCTTTTTCATCCATAGTCGCATCTATGATATCATCCTGGACTTGAAACAAAAGTCCCAAATGCTCGCCAAAATCAAAAAGTTTTTCTTGTTTTTCTTTTGGAAGATCTACTATAATGCCTCCCATTTTAAGAGAAACTGCTATGAGTTTGGCAGTTTTATGAATGTGTAAAAACCTCAACTCATCCAAATCAAGCTTTTTGTTTTCATAGTAGCAATCAATCGCCTGACCCAAAACCATACCGCCAATTCCTCCGTTATACGCAAGCTCATTTATAAGCTTTACCTTTACATCATCTCTTAATGGAGCAATTGATAGCATATAAAAAGCGTGTGAATTTAGTGCATCTCCCGCAAGTATGGCTGAAGCTTCGTCATACTCTGTGTGTATTGTAGTTTCCCCGCGTCTAAGAGTGGCATCATCCATAGCCGGCAAATCATCATGTATCAAAGAGTAGGTATGCAATAGCTCAACTCCCAAAGCAACCGCAAAAGCATTTTTAACCAAAAGAGGCTGATATGCGTTTACCACACTCAAAAGCAACTCAGGTCTAAATCTTTTACCGCCGGCAAGGAGCATTTTTTTTAATGTATCATTGAAAAACGGATGAAAACTCTCAACACGAGGCAAATTATCTTCAAGATACATTTCAAAATCTTTCAAAACCTCTTCCACTTATTATCTCCTAAAATGTACAAAAAACTGAAAATCATCCCTGCTAAAGAGTAGATATATTTCTCTTTTTTTGATATGGGATAAGACTTTTCTTACTTCACTGTATCTATGGATATATCTATCATTTATCTTTAAAAGTTTATCACCCTTTTTAAGACCCAGTTTGTAACCTAATGAGTTTTTT
>CAZMKH010000352.1:0-1640 GCA_964566455.1 uncultured Campylobacteraceae bacterium
TCTATCAGCTCTCTTGTGTGTTGTTTTCATAGAATCGGGTGGCTTTAGTCACCCTTTTTTATTTCTACGTAAAAAACAGCGCCGTTTTCATCATTGTATGCTCTTAAAATCCCTCCCATATTTTTCTCAATGATAAGTTTCGACATATATAAACCTATACCTGTTCCCGACGATGTGTCCTTGGTAGTAAAATAGGGCTCAAATATCTTCTCTATAGGTTCAGTCTTAATTCCCCCTGCGTTATCTTTTATATAAAGCTTAATCATATCATTTTCGTCTACATCAAGAGATATGATGACTTGTGGATTTTTTATTTTATTTTTTACCAGGGCATATTTTGCGTTTGAAAGTATATTTAATATAACTTGCTCAAATTCACTGCGATATCCATATATTTTTACATCTTTGTCTATCTTGATAAGAACTTCTATGTTTTTATCTTTAAGTGATGACTCCATAATAGAAAGAACTCTTTCGCAAGCTTGCTTGACACTGAAGAGTTTTTTCTTTTTATCAGGTATAAAAAAGTTTCTAAAGTCATCTATGGTTTGCGACATAAATTCAAGAAGCCTGTCTATATCCTCGCCTTTTTTTTGCATATACTCACTTGTCATCAAGCCTTTTCTATATCTCATTTTTATATTCATCATCACTGAAGAGAGTTCATTTAACGGTTGTCTCCACTGGTGGGCTATGTTGCTTATCATTTCTCCAAGGGCTATAAACTTTGACTTTTGTATGAGAAATTGCTCTTGCTCCCTGTTTTTCTCAATCTCTTCTTTAACTCTCTCCTCCAGGTTTTTGTTGAGATTTTCAAGTTCAAGTGTTTTTTGACTTACTTCATCTCTGTAATTTTGAAAAAATCTATCTATTCTGTTGCCTAAAAACATAGCAAACAAAAAGGCAATGACATAAAATATAAGATATACTATCACCGTCATAACTATCTCTTTTTTAAGGCTTTTTAAAAGTACTTCTCTCTTTTTTTCGATGGAGCGTTCTATATCATCTAGATAAACCCCTGCCGCTATGACCCAGTTATATTTTTTATACAATTTAAAGTATGAAAGTTTCAGTATCTTTTTATCAGTTCCCGGCTTTTTATACCTGTACATCACAAAAGATTCACCCTCTTTTTTTATATCTTTCAAAAACTGCTCTCTAAACATTTTACCGTCAGCATCTTTATATCTTGAAGAGATATATTTACCTACCAAATCAGGTCGGTTTGGGTTGATAAACATTTTTGCAAACTTATCACCGCCTTTAAAATCAATAATTTTATAAACAAATATATAATTTAGCCTGTTTTCTCCAAATCTGACCGAGTCAATATAATCTTTTATAATTTGCATAGCAGTTTTATTGTCAATATTTTCGTTTTTATCAATAAAATCAATAAAATGAACAACCGAATCAACTTCTCTTTTCAAAAACATTTTTTGATTGTCAATTCTCTCTTTTTTCAAATTGTTTAACTCTTGTTCAAACTCTACATACTGTCTGTCTGTTGAAAAATAGATAGTAAATATCATCAAGGCAAAAAGTATGATGGTGATAGAGATAATTATGACTTTTGCTATATTATTTTCTTTGATAATTTTCATCTTATTTCTCCTTTTCAAGAAGCAAAGCTCCTT
>CAZMKH010000353.1:0-1621 GCA_964566455.1 uncultured Campylobacteraceae bacterium
ACTATAATCTCTCCTCCAAAAAGATAAAGAGTCAAAACAACGAAAAATGTTGTAAGTGAAGTCAGAGTTGTTCTTGATAATGTTTTTGAAATTGAGTCATTTATGACATCAAAAAGGTTATATTTCTTGGTTTCATGTATTCCTTCTCTTATTCTGTCAAAAACAATAATCGTATCATTCAAAGAGTAACCCATAATAGTTAAAATTGCCGCCAATGTATCAAGATTGACATCGACCTGAAAGAGTGCCACCGCTCCAAGAGAGATAGAAACATCATGAACCAAAGCCAAAACCGAAGCTACCGCAAATCTCCACTCAAATCTAAATGCTACATATATAAGTATTGCCAAAATAGAAAGAATTGATGCCATCAATCCTTTTTCTCTAAGTTCACTTCCTACTTTTGGTCCAACTATATCAACCCTTCTTATCTCATAATTTCCTGTGCCTTTTAAAAGTTTTCTTACTTTATCACCCATATCCTCTTTCACCGAAGATGAGCTTGTGGTAAATCTAATGATAACTTCATTTGGTGAGCCAAAGTAAGTAATAGTAGCATTTTTAAAAAGCTTGTCTTTTGTTATAACTTCTCTTATCTTTTTAATGGGTGCTTTTTTGTCATATTTTACCTGAACAAGTGTTCCGCCTTTAAAATCAAGCCCGTAATTTAGCCCTTTAGTTGCTAAAAGAGCATAAGAGATAAGTATAAAAACAATGGAAATAGAGATAAATATCTTACTCTTTCCCATAAAATCAAAAGTTTTATTTCCGCTAAATATTTCCATTATTTTACCTTTATTCCAAACCAGATTTTTAATTTTTTAGCTCTTTCGATATTTGGCATCAATGATTGATAAATACCGTGAGTTCCAAGGATGGCTGTAAGCATTGAAGCCAATATACCTATGCTCATAGTAACGGCAAATCCTTTTATAGGACCTGTTCCGTAAGCATAAAGAACAACCGCCGCTATCAATGTAGTAATATTTGCATCCAAGATAGCACTCATTGCATTTGCATACCCTTTTTCTATGGCAACAGCTACACTTTTACCCTCTCTTAAAAGCTCTCTTATCCTCTCATTTATAATAACATTGGCATCAACTGCCATACCTACTGTCAGTACGATACCTGCCATTCCCGGAAGTGTCAAGGTAGCTCCAAAAAGTGCCATAACCGCAACTATGATAAAGAGGTTCACTATCAAAGCGATATCTGCTATAACTCCCGCATAACCGTAGTAAACTATCATAAAAAGAACAACAAGAACAAAACCACTCATAAGTGCTATCAAGCTTGCCTTTATGCTGTCTGCTCCCAAAGATGGTCCTATACTTCTTTTTTCCAAAAGTTTAACTGGAGCCAACAATGCCCCGCTTCTAAGAGCGATAGCTACATCATGAGCTTCCTGAACGGTAAAACCTCCGCTTATCTGTCCGCTTCCGCCACCTATTCTCTCTCTTATAACCGGAGCGGAATACACTTTATTGTCTAGTACAATTGCCAAATGTTTTCCGACTGATTTTGCAGTAAAATCACCAAAGATTTTGGCTCCTTCACTGTTTAGTGAAAAGTTGATAACCGGTTGATTCATTTGGTCAAATCCCACCTTGGCATCAGT
>CAZMKH010000354.1:0-1614 GCA_964566455.1 uncultured Campylobacteraceae bacterium
ATGAAGAAAACGGATTTTTAATCAAAGAGGTTACTTCGGAGAGTCTTGCGTTAACCATACAAAAAGTGTTGGACTTGAACAAGAATACGTTAAAAAGCATTTCAGAACAAAGTGCCGAACTACCCCAAAAATTTACTTACACATATTATAATAATCGAATACAAAACGAGATATTGAAAGAGATAAAGTAGATGATTCACCATAAGATGCAAACCTACAAAGCCAAGGATGAACACTTTTTCAGAACGGTTCAAAAATATCTAAATATATTTGTTTTTTTCCTCCCGATAGGTATTGTAAAAATTGCCGGTATTTCTATTACTTTCTTTATTTTCCTGATGATTGTCTATCTTTTTTTGAAAAAGAGAAAAAAACTTTTCAGGATCCAGTATATAACAGACTATATGCTTATCATTTTTTTCATGATCTTGATAATAAGTATTATTTTTTCAGAAGAAACATTTAGGCCGATCGGTATAGATGCCGACCTAAAAACTATAATCCGTTTGATCTATTGGATGACATTGGCGCTTTTTATAAAAACGTGGTCAGACCGGTTCGATTTTTATCAGATCAGCAAATATATGTTTTTTGGTGTGCTCACTACCATTGCTTTTTACTATACACTTAATGTTTCCATGGAAATTATGACACAAAACTCGTTTGCCTATATTCTCGTGCTTGGTATTCCATTTTCCATGTATTATTTGTTTAAAAAATACTCTTTTATTGTAGTGCTTCCCTTTTCTGCTCTTTTTTTCTACTTTGCTTTGGCTTCCACGTCACGTGCAGGGGCTATCATTGTTTTTATACAATTAGCAATTTTGTTATTCACTGCAAAGTATATACGCAAAAAAACATTATTGTTTTTATCATTTATCCTCTTGCCTTTGTTTTTTATTCTTTATTTCAATTTTGACACCTATAAAATAGACTTGGCCAACACACTGCAACCCTACAGCCCCGATCTGTCCAACTTGATTGCAGGAGGTGATCAAACGCTTCGAATTGACAAGTCCTGGCTTGATAGAAAGCAAATGATTGTCAAAGGCTTGTCCATCTTCCATGAACATCCATTTCTCGGAATAGGTTTTTCCCATTTTAAATATTACTGGGTTAATATGGATATTATTAGTCCTTATTTGAATAAATCGATGATATTTTATAACCGGTTATCTGCACACAATACCTACATACAGGTATTGGCAGGAGCGGGTATCTTTGCATTGTCTCTTTTACTTCTCCTTGAACTGATTGTTGTTAAAAAAGGTTTTAAGATTTTGATGCAGTTTCGCTTTACACCGCAAACATTCATTTTTATTTCCTTTTTTGGAATGATTATCTATTTTTACGTTATTGCTGCCGGCATGGGAGCGGTAACATGGTTTGTTTTTGGATATGGGTTAAGTCTACTGCATACCAAAAAGAAGACTTATACTCCGAAGATGGACAGAAAATGATCCTCTACATAGGCAATAAACTCTCCCGGCACGGAAATACACCGACCTCTATAGAAACACTCGGAAAACTACTGTCAAAAAACTTTCAGGTAAAATCCATTTCCGACAAAAAAAACAAAATACTTCGATTGTCAGAAATGCTTTGGTCTATTAT
>CAZMKH010000355.1:0-1609 GCA_964566455.1 uncultured Campylobacteraceae bacterium
TGCCGAAAGAACAGCAGCTATCTCAATCATCCAGGGAATTGGTCCCCAAAATCTTCTAAAGAGTCTGTGTATCCAACTCTCCTCTTTCTCTTTTATCTCGTTATAGCCGAATTTTTCCAGCCTCTCTTTGACCTCTTTTTCACTTAGACCTTTTAAATTATCCAATTTATTACTATTCATAGCCGCCTCCTATATCCAAATCTTTTCTTCCTGTTTTACTATGTGTGCCTTTTTATCCATTTTTTGGTGTATGACATCTTTAAAAACAAGTTGTTTATCTTTTTCTCCATGAACTAAATATATATTGCCAAGTTTTTTATAAGCTTTCATCCACTCTATAAGGTCATGCTGGTCTGCGTGGGCTGAAAAGCCGTTGATAGTGTAAACTTTTGCTTTTACTATTATCTCTTCGTGATAAACTTTTATACTCTTTGCCCCGTCTATTATCCTTCTTCCAAGAGTTCCCTCCGCCTGATATCCGACAAACAGCAAAGCATTTCTTTCATTCCAGAGTCTGTGTTTAAAATGATGAAGTATCCTGCCACCTGTACACATTCCGCTGCCGGCTATGATGATACATCCGCTTTTTTGCTCATTTATCTTTTTAGACTCATCAGCTTTTAGAGTGTATCTGACATAGGGAAATTCAAAAATATTGCCGTCTCTTTTTAAAAAATCATTACACTCTTTGCTAAGTTCCTGATGATATAAGTCATAAAGCTTTGTAGCTCTTATCGCCATAGGTGAATCTATAAATATCTTACAAAGTGGTAACTCTTTTTTATCATACATTGTTTTTAATATGCACATTATCTCCTGGGTTCTTTCTATGGCAAATGAAGGGATGAGTACATTTCCCTGATTTAGCAATGTATCGGTTATAACTTTTTTAAATTCATCCACACTATCTTTTATACCCTTGTGGTTTCTGTCACCATAGGTTGACTCTATATACAAGGTATCAGCTTTATCGATAAATGTAGGATCAGGCATAACAAGATCATTGTGGTTGCCTAGGTCTCCACTGAATACTATCTTTTTATCAGATTCATCTTCTTTGTAAAATATCTCTATAATGGCACTATCAAGAATATGTCCGGCATTTCTAAAGATGGCTGTTATATTGTTTGAGAGTTTTATCTCTTTATTGTACTCAATATATTCGATAGGCAAGCTAAGAGCATCTTCTACATCTTCAACGGTATACAAAGGGTGTTTGACTCTGTCTTCCTCACCTCTTCTCTGAGCTTTTTTATACCTTGTTCTAAACTCCTCTTCCATTAAGTGAGCGCTGTCAAGCAAAACCACTTCAGCCAAGTCTATAGTGGACTTCAAAGCTATAATACGACCGTTAAATCCCTCCTTAACCAGTTTTGGAATCCTTCCGACATGGTCTAAGTGGGCATGAGTTATAAGAAGTATATCAACATCACTCGGCTCAAACCCAAAAGGCTCAAAATTTTTCTCTTCATTGCGTCCCTGGAACATACCGCAATCAACCATCACAGTCGGTTCATTTTCAATTTGTAACAAATGACAAGAACCTGTAACTACCTCAGCCGCCCCAAAAGATTGAACCAATGCCATAATGTATCCTTTAAATTTTTAT
>CAZMKH010000356.1:0-1607 GCA_964566455.1 uncultured Campylobacteraceae bacterium
CACTACTTACAAACTTAGACATATCATTCCAAAATAACCGATTTTCCATTTTAGGGCATTATTTTAAAACTGATAAAAACGGTAATATTCTTTTAAATTTTGGCAAAAAGAGCAGATACAGTTCAATATCTGCTATTGATATTCTTCAAAATCATATAAAACCTCAACAGATTACAGGTAAAAATATTATTATTGGCACAACTGCTGTAGGCTTACATGATAATATCGTAGTTTCTTCTGGAGAAACTTTCCCAGGCGTATTCATACATGCTGCCACCATTGACAATATTTTGCAAGATACTGTTATATACCAACCTGCCTTTCAAAAATATCTCTCTTTGGTTTTGTCTGTTATATTGTCAATAATATTTATTTTTTTATATTACAGAAAAAAGTACATCAAGCTTCTGATACTCTTTTTTACATCATCCATACTATATAGTATAGCTACTATCTATTTTTTAAAATTAGGGATTTACATATCATTAGGCTATTTTTTAGGCACACTTGTAACATTTTTTATTTTCATAAATCTCTTTTTTATTATTCTGTATTACTACAATAAAAGAGAATTTAACAAAGAGTTAAATCATGCTCACTTTTCTGCCATCGAGAGTATGGCACTGGTAGCAGAAACTAGAGACTCAGAAACCGGTGCACATATAAAAAGAACAAAAATATATATGAAAATTATGGCGGAATACTTTTACCAAAAAAATATGTATAAAGATATACTCACAAAACAGTTTATTGAAATATTATATAGAGCTACACCCTTACATGACATAGGCAAAGTTGGTATTCCGGATTATATTTTAAAAAAAGAGGGCAGGCTGACTAAAGAAGAGTATATTATCATGCAAGAGCATCCTACCATTGGAAGTAATATTATACAAAATGCTATCAAAGAAAATAAAAACAATCTATTTTTACAGGTTGCTAGAAATATAGCCTATTATCACCATGAAAAATGGGATGGTAGCGGATACCCAAGAGGAATAAAAGGTGAAAATATTCCTTTGGAGGCAAGAATGATGGCTTTAGTTGATGTCTATGATGCGTTAATTAGCAGAAGATGTTATAAAAGTAATATAAGTTTTGAAGAATCAGAACAACTTATCATTAGGGGAAGCGGCACACATTTTGATCCTGCTATTGTTGAAGCATTTAAAGAATTGAAAGATAAATTTAAGGAAGTTGCTCTTAAGATTACAGACGAAACCTGCTAATTTTTCAGTTGCATTTAATCTCTTTTTTTGTATAATCTGTGCCTAAAATTTTTTACAAAGGTAAAACTATGGCAAATCACAAGTCTGCTGAAAAAAGAATCAGACAAACAAAAAAGAGAACTGAGAGAAACAGATTTTACAGAACCAGGATCAAAAATATAACAAAAGCAGTCGAAGCTGCAGTAGAAGAAGGCAATGTAGAAGCTGCTACAGAGGCTTTCAAAAAAGCCAATAAAAATCTACACAAATATGTCAGCAAAGGCGTTTTAAAGAAAAATACAGCTGCTAGAAAAGTTAGCAGACTTCACAACCTTGTAAACAGTCTTTCAACTGCCGCATAAAACTTACAAATAATGTTAAGAGAGAAACTGTCTCCTT
>CAZMKH010000357.1:0-1595 GCA_964566455.1 uncultured Campylobacteraceae bacterium
TCACACATACCTTTACCTTTTTTCATCATACTGTCCATCATAACAGATCCTTTATATTAAGATACCTTCTGTATGTATCATAGAAAGTCTTTTTAAAGACAACAACATCTATTTAGCTTAATTGCTAAATAACTAATGAAAATTCTACATCATTAATTTTCTTTTGTCAAGACTATTTAGCAATTTAGACAATTAACTTTACTTTAAGAGCTAAAAGTATAGACTTCTACAGATATTTAGCAATTTAGCTAACTAATTTAAATTTACAAAGGAAAAATTTATGATGATGAGTAAAAAGACCGCCATAACTTTATTAACAACGATTGGAGCTTCACTGAGTTGTTATGCTTCTAAATTATCAAGTAGCTTTGCATTTGTACAATCTTACTGTCCACTATTTGTTCTCATAGCTGCTTTAGTATTACTTTATGTTTGGTGGGAAAAACTACAACCAAATAGAGTTGCAGAAATAACTTGTTGTCCAGTTAGCAGTTTTCTGGCAAGTAAAAAGTTTTTAACGATAGTAACAATATCTTTTGTTGGTATCGTTACTTTATCAAATATATAAAAGGATGAATCAATGAAGAATAACAATATAATAACACTCATAAGTGCAACAATTGCTGCATCACTATGCTGTATAACACCTGTACTTGCAGTTTTAGCAGGGTCAAGTTCTTTAGCATCTTCTTTTGCATGGTTAGCTCCATATCATAATTATTTAGTTATTTTTACTGTGCTTGTGCTCTTGTATGCATGGTATGACAAGTTAAAACCGAGAAAAGATATAGCATGTGACTGTGATTCTAAAGGGTTTTTCTCAAGTAAAAAGTTTTTATTCATCGTGAGTGTTTTTACCATTGTGATGCTTAGCTTTCCACAATGGGGAAATAAAATTTTTACAAGTGCTCCAACAGCCAAAAGTTGTTCAACTGGAGTATGTAATACGACACTCCCTTCTGTGCCAAAACAAACAGCATCATGTAGTTCTGGAAATAGTTGTTCTTCTGCCCATACAGAAAAAAACTCCAATAAAAGCGATACAAAAAATCTTCCTGTTTTAGAGTATATGGGCAATGAAAAAAACAATCCTACACCATATAAACAGGTAGCATGCAGTGGTACCGGAATGCCAAATTTAGATAAACTCATGGCTAAGAAAAAAACTTTTGTCGATGAAATGCCACCACCTATACTCAAAAAAATGATAGAAAATGAAGATGATTTTATACTTTTAGATGTAAGAGAAGCTTCACATAAAGACGGCGGTGAGATAGAGGGGTTTGAGACATACTCATTAACGTATGGCAGAGTACTTTTTAATGTACTCAAAGATATACAGGACAAAAATACAGTAGTCATCGTTTATAGCAAAAAAGGTCTTATTAGTCTCTTTGCAGCTGCAACACTTAAAGAGTTAGGTTATACACATGTTTATAGCTTAAAAGGTGGTGTAGATGCATGGAAAATTGCAGGATATCCTTATGCGGAAATAGAGGAATAAAAAATGGCAGACAATAATCAAATAATAGAACTTTATACAGAGTTGGCACAAAACCCTCAAAAAGATTTTGGCTGGGAGAAGGGTTTAGAAA
>CAZMKH010000358.1:0-1575 GCA_964566455.1 uncultured Campylobacteraceae bacterium
TCGTGATTGGTATTTTCATCTGAAACCTAAAACCTAAATCCTAAATCCTTCATAGTATCTCCCCGATACCGTTTTTTATCATTACCATATCCTCTATCCTTACTCCAAACTCTCCAGGTAGGTAAATGCCGGGTTCAATGGTAAAGACCATATTTTCTTTTAAAATAGTCTCGTCTCTTTTAGATATGACCGGTAATTCATGGATATCCAAGCCTACTCCGTGACCTGTGGAGTGGATAAAATATTTGCCGTATCCCGCTTTGTCTATGACTTCCCTTGCTGCTTTGTCTATATCTTTTGCTTTTGCCCCTGCTATTGCAACTTTGAGTGCTTCATCTTTGGCTTTTAAAACAGTATCATATATTTTTTGCCTTTTTTTATCTTGATAGTTTTGTTTTATACCAAAATGTGAGCCATCATTTATCTCTGTCATTCTCGTTCTGTCACTGCAATATCTTTTGTATTTGACCCCTGCATCAAAAAGAAGCAGATCACCTTTTTTTAGTAACTTTTCAGAAGGCAGTGAATGGGGTTTTGCAGCATTTTCATTTATAGCTACAATAGGGTCAAAACTTACACTTAATTCACCTTGCATGGTTAAAATCTCTATTGCCTTAAAAAAAAGTTTTTTCTCATTTTGTCCTATGCCGCCATCTTTTAAATATTTGCCAAATTTCTCAAATCCTTCAAGACCAAGTTTGACAGCTTTTTTTAGCAATTCTATTTCTTTGTCGGTTTTTATGATTCGCTTTTTTTGGGAAAAATTTTTCTCTTTTTTAAAGTAACAGTTTAGTTTCGAGCTTAATTTGTAAAAATCCTCCACGCTCCAGTCAAGCGGGTCATATATAAGCTTTTTGATTCTGTTTTTTCTTATAAGTTCTCTTGCGGTTTTAGATAAGTCATATTCGCTTGTCACAACTTCAGCATTTTTTACATTCTCTTTGGCTTCGGTAGTATATCTGCCGTCTGTGATAAAAAATGCTTCACTTCCAAGCTTTAAAAATATAACATTATCACACGAAAAGCCGCATTCATAATATACGGCATTTTCGTTTTTTAAGATAAAATTCATTAAGATTGAGCTTGTTCTTGGGCTTTTTGCTGCTCTTTTAAAGCTTGAATTTCATTGAATATCTGAAGCATACCTATCATAGCCAAATGGTAACCAAAAGGACCAAATCCCATGATTTGACCATGGCAGACAGGAGCAGTCAAACTTTTTGCACGAAACTCTTCTCGTCTGTGGATATTGCTTACATGAACTTCTATGGTAGGAAGCTGGACTGCTTGGATGGCATCTCTTATGGCTACAGAAGTGTGAGTGTAGGCTGCAGGATTGATGATGATGCCATCAGCATCTCCCAGGCACTCTTGAATTCTGTCGATTATCTCACCTTCTAAATTTGATTGAAAAAACTCTATTTCAATCTTGTTTTGCTCCGCAACCGCTTTCATTTGGGCATTTATCTCTTCAAGCTTCATAGGCCCGTAAATAGCCTGATCTCTTATGCCTAGCATATTCATATTTGGACCGTGTATAACTACAACTTTCATTGTTCACCTTTGTATAAAATT
>CAZMKH010000359.1:0-1567 GCA_964566455.1 uncultured Campylobacteraceae bacterium
TTTGATATCGATGCAAACGGTATCTTGACTGTTAGCGCAAAAGATAAAGCAACAGGAAAAGCTCAGGAGATTAAGATCACAGGTTCAAGCGGACTTGACGAAGCTGAGATAGAAAAAATGGTAAAAGATGCCGAGCTTCACAAAGAAGAGGATAAGAAAAGAAAAGAGTTGGTAGATACCAAAAATCAAGCTGACGCACTGGCTCACCAAACAGAAAAAACTCTTTCTGAAGCAGGCGACAAAGTGGATGAGGCTGAAAAAGCAAAAGTCCAAGCTGCACTTGATGCACTAAAAGAGACACTAAAAAATGAAAATGTAACAAAAGAGCAGATAGATGAAAAAGTAAAAGCTTTAAGCGAAGTAAGTCACAAACTAGCTGAAGCAATGTATAAAAAAGATGAAGGTGCAGCCGGAGCAAATGCAGGAGCAGGAGCCGGCGCTGGAGCACAAGCAGGTGGAAGCAAACCTGCCGATGACGATGTCATAGACGCTGAAGTAGAGTAGTAAAAATTTAAGCTTTCAGCTTTAAAATCAATGGGGTTAAGGTGTCAAGAAGCAAAAATCTTCTTGTCCTTAACCCCTTTTTTATTTGGGTATGGTTGCATTGGATTGTATATTATTTGTAAAAGCTTTTAAATCAATGTTGCTTCAAGTCTTTTGCTTTGTAAAAAAAATTTAACTTCGCTTTTTCAATAATTTTATAGCCAAATTATGTCAAAATACTGCCTAAATATAAGAAAAGGCTATAAAATATGAAAAAATTAATATCACTACTACTAATGATGTCTCTATCTTTGACAGCTCTGTTTGGGGCACTTGAAGATGAAGTCTTGATGCCTGATCAGGCTTTTAAACCAAGTGCGGTTTTAAAAGATGGAAAGATAGTTGTAGAGATAAAACTGGGTGATAAGATATATGCTTACAAAGATAAACTTCATTTTACCATCACTTCACCTAAAACAGTATCGCTTGATAATGACTTGAAACTTCCAAAGCCTGTAAAATATCATGAATTTATAGTCTATTTTGACAAAGTAAAGCAAAGTATTCCTTTGTCGCTTATAAAGAAAAAACTGGGTGAAAATGTAGACAAGATAAAACTCAAAGTAAACTTTCAGGGTTGTTCAAAGCTTGGACTTTGCTATTCACCCATGAAAAAAGAGTTTACATTTAACCTTAAAAATATCAATAAAACCGTACCTGCTTCCGCTACAACAAACGCAGCTACAAAAGAAACTAAAAAAATAACAAAATGGAATCTTTCAAAAACTAAAAAAAGTAAAAGTAGCACCAAACAAGCCTCACCTCTTGCAAAGCAACCTTTGCCGACCAAATCAAACGCAATCCAAACCAAATCCGAAGAGAGTTCCATTGCCGATACTCTGGCAAAAAGCAGTTTTATAATGGTGCTTGTCACATTTTTTGGATTTGGGCTTTTGCTCTCTTTGACACCTTGTGTATTTCCTATGATACCGATACTCTCATCCATTATAGTGTCTCAGTCAAAAGATGGAATGAATGCAAAAAAAGGTTTTGTTTTATCTTTGGTATATGTGCTTTCGATGTC
>CAZMKH010000360.1:0-1564 GCA_964566455.1 uncultured Campylobacteraceae bacterium
ACTCCCACCAAAAATGTTCTCTCATAATTTGTCGGATAAACACCCAGATTTGTTCCGTCATCTGCAAAAAGCGCATTTTTTTTATCAAGGATATTGTTAATTTTTGCAAAAAGATTCAATCTTTTTAGTTTGTAATTGAGTGAGAAATCAGTCGAGTTATAACTTTTCATCTCTCCAAAACTCTTATCAAAATCACTCATCGCATAAGTTTTTGACCTGTAAGTATGGGATAAAAGCAGGGTAGTTTTGTAATTTGGTCTGTAGCCCAATGTTAGTTTTAGATTGTGTTTTGAAACTCCGGGAATTTCACTGCCTTCGATGGAAGGATTTGAACTGTTTTTTCTAATCTTAGTATCGATGTAAGAGTAATTAACTTTTGTATACAGGTTGTAATGGATATTGTATTTGTCTTCCAATTCAAAGCCATATTTTCTGGTTTTATCAAGATTGGTATTTCTTGATACACCGGGCCACGGTACGGCATTATAATATATCTCATCTTTTACATTTGCATAGAAAAGTGTTAGTTTTAGTTTATTGGGATAAGAAAAATTTGTATATCCTACACTATAGTTATCTACCTTCATTGGCTTTATAAAGCCGTTGAATTCATAACTAAATGTTGAAAAGTTATAACTAAAAAGCCTGTCAATATCAGGAGACTGAAAAGATCTGTTATAATTTGCAAATATGGATGAATTTTTTGATAATTTTTTATTAATACCTATCTCATATGCTTGCAAGCTGTCGTCATGGGACAAATCAGACGAAGAGTTTTGAAAATGATACTTTACTTTTTCACTTCTTGCTCCCAGAGCCAACCGATAATCTCCCATTAAAAAAATTGTTCTTAGATAAAAGCCCAGATTGTTTTTTGTTGTATCATTTGTACCTTCTCTTTCTCCGTCAAATTTTTGTATGCCGATTACAGCTTTTATTTGGTTGCTATTATAGTTTATTTTTGCATTGTAGCTGTCATATGTATAATCATTTTTGCCTGCATATCCGCTTCCTACGCTAAAGTAGTTGGAAACTTTTTTTTCTTTATTGGCTTTTGTTTCAAATGAATAGTAACTGTTGATATTATATTTTATACCGCCGCTGAGTACATTATCATCATACTTTTGCCTTGTATATTTTGAACCCCAAACCGGTGAAGGTATGGTTTTTGGATCATTGTCAAATTCACTCAGGGTTAAAGCATTTGCATAATTTATATCCATACTTGAATATAACTTCCCAATGAACAACTCCAGTTTTTCATCAGGTCTGTATGTAAGTTTGAAGCCTTTGTTTGTATCTTTGCTTTTATCTCTTGTTCCATCAGTTGAGATTATTTTATCTCCGTCACTTTTTGTATGATCTATAAATCCTTCAAGCAGTACTTTTCTACCAAGGTATACTCCAAAATTACTATCAATATGTTTTAAACCGTGACTGCCTGCATAACTTTTAAAACTCACACCTTTAAAATCCCTTGTAATGATATTTATCACCCCCGCATTTGCCCCATCTCCATACTCAACAGAGCCGTTTCCTTTTAAAATTTCTATCTTTTTTATAT
>CAZMKH010000361.1:0-1563 GCA_964566455.1 uncultured Campylobacteraceae bacterium
AATATGTTACATCCAAAAATGAGTATGAGATAGCCAAAGCAAATTATTACTTTAACAGTGGGAGAGATTACAGACAAATCTTACAATTCTTAAAATAGCATAAGCTTTATTTTAAAATCATAGTGTATAATTAAAGTTATTTTTATGATTGGACAAATATGGCTGATAAAGATATCGGATTTGAAGTTATTGTAAACGACGAAGAGAGTTGCAATATAAAATTGTCCGGTTATTTTGACAAAAAACATATCAAAAAAATTTACTCCAAAATAAAAAAATTAAAACAAAAAGATTTTATATTTGTAGGATTTGATTGTTCGGCTTTAAAAGCTCTTGATTATAGCGGAGCATTGATAATAGCTGATATCATTGCTTACTACTCTTTGAAAAAAGCTTCCATTGCCATATCTCACATGGATAACTCTTTTAGAGATATTTTGATGTTTGCAAGGAAAAATTTAAGACAGACAGATGTATCAGCTGAAAAAAAAGAGTTGTTTTTACCTGTTTTTTTAAACAAACTGGGAAAAGGAATCTATGAAAAAATAGACTCCTTTTTACTCTTTCTCTCTTTTATGGGCGAGAGTGTAAGAGAGATATTTTTAACTTTGAAAACACCCTGGAGATACAGGTTTAAAGCAACAGCGGTACAGATAGAAAAATCAGGAGCAAAAGCGCTTCCCATAGTAGCTTTGACTTCATTTTTGGTAGGACTTGTCATAGCTTATCAAGGAGCAGAGCAGTTGGCAAAATTTGGGGCAAATATCTTTATAGTTGATATGGTCGGTATATCGGTTTTTAGGGAATTGGCACCCCTTATAGCAGCTATCGTCATAGCAGGAAGAAGCTCCTCCTCATACACAGCCGAAATAGGCACTATGAAGATAACCGAAGAGATAGATGCCATGAAAACCATGGGATTTAGTCCTGTTTTGTTTCTTGTACTTCCTAGGATGTTTGCACTTATTTTGGCTATGCCTCTTATCGTATTTTTTGCTGATTGTGTCGGAGTATTTGGCGGAATGATAGTGGCTGATACCAGGCTTGGCATAGGTTACAGTGAATTTTTACTAAGACTCAGAGATGTTTTGGAGATGAAGCATGTGCTTATAGGACTTTTTAAGGCTCCTTTTTTTGGATTTATCATTGCTTTGATAGGATGTTTTAGAGGATTTCAAGTAACCGGAAGTACCGAAAGCATAGGAAGGTATACCACCATAAGTGTTGTAAATGCCATATTTTGGGTGATAGCCTGTAATGCTGCCATATCTGTTATATTGACGGAGATAGGTATATGAGTGCCATTATAAAAGTAAGAGATGTTGTTACCAAATTTGGCTCCAAGCTAATTCATGACAAAGTCAATATCACTATCAACGAAGGTGAAGTGTACGGTATCCTGGGCGGAAGCGGAAGCGGAAAAACTACACTTTTAAGAGAGATTATAATGTTGCAGCACTTTAAAAGCGGAAGCATAGAGATACTTGGGAAAAAAGTAGGCAAAATGTCATACAAGGATGAAATGGAGTTAAAAAAACAGTGGGCTGTTTTGTTTCAATTTGG
>CAZMKH010000362.1:0-1556 GCA_964566455.1 uncultured Campylobacteraceae bacterium
GCTCCTTCTATCATCTTTTCATCTCTTTTAAAAATTGACAAAATATCATCCAATGTAGATACAGTTTTATCTTTTAGCATATTTAGTTTATTTTTATCAGCAACTTTCGGCAACTCTTTTTTTGCTATATTTGTCCAATTTACTATCTCTTTGTCATTGGGTATAAGATTATGCTCTTTGATATTTTCTAGAAATTTTTGAAAGATTGGTTTTATGGTTTTTATAGCTTTTTTTATCTCTTTTAAATCATTTGCATCTATGCCGTTACCGCTGTATGAAAAAGAGTAACCCATTTCATGCCTTAGACTCATAGAGAAGCTTTTTGATATATCATCTTTTGAAGCGGATATATCTACCTCTTGATTGTCATACATTGAAAGAGAGATATTATCACCTGAGCTAGTTTGAAGAGAAAAAGAGAAGCTGTTTAGTGAAGCATCCATGCTTTGTATAGAGACCATCATAAACTCCTTTTTTCTTTGTCTTATATATCGACACTTTATAGGAGTTTTTGATGGTTAAAAATGTTTAATACAGTTTATATATCTCATCCAGTAGTGTATCTATAGTTAAGTCATGCTCTTCAAGGAGATTTTGAAGGTATTTGCCTGAACCTTCCATCCCTTCGGTTTTTTCTATTTCGACCAATTTTTTGTATATAGGCAAAAGCATATCTGTTACTTTTTTGGATATAGTTTTCCTATATGCCACATAGCCAATAATTTCACCACTATTGATATCTTTTTTAAAGTCAAAATGGGTAAACACCCAGTAGTATCTTCCATCTTTTGCTAGGTTTTTAACAGCAAGGTTGATATTTTGACCCGCTTTTAATCTATCCCAAAGTATTTTAAATGCAATTTTGGGCATATCCGGGTGTCTTACTATGCTATGGGGCTGACCGATAAGCTCCTCTTTTGAGTATCTTGAAATCTCTGCAAAATAGTCATTGCAGTCAGTAATGATACCTTTTAAGTCTGTTGCGCTTTCTATATATTTTGTATTGTCAAGTATAATTTCTTCATCTATGGGTGTTGGTCTTTGCATACTTGCAGTCCTTCCTATCAATTTTTTCGAATTATAGCACATAAAACTTAAAGTTTATGAGAGTAAAAAAATTTATTAAGTTATTTTTAGATATATTTAGATATTATAAGCTCTTTTTTAAAAGGATGACAAATGAGACACTTTTTAACACTAGATGATTTTAACAAAGAAGAATTGGTAGATATATTAAATATTGCTTTTGATATAAAAGCAGAAGTTAAAAACGGCATAATAAATCATAGAATGAAAGATAAAAGCCTTGCTATGATATTTGAAAAAAGTAGCACTAGAACCAGGGTAAGCTTTGAGGTGGGCATGACTCAGTTAGGAGGCCATGCTCTCTTTCTTAGTTCCCGTGATACTCAACTTGGGCGTGGTGAGCCTATAAAAGATACTGCCAGAGTTATAAGCCATATGGTTGATATGGTTATGATAAGAACATTCAAGCAAAGTGATATAGAAGAGTTTGCATCTTACTCCAAAGTTCCTGTTATAAACGGTTTGACTGA
>CAZMKH010000363.1:0-1552 GCA_964566455.1 uncultured Campylobacteraceae bacterium
GGGCTTGATTTCAATATGACATTTTGCAAAGAAAAGGTAGTATTTTGAAAAGAAGAGGATTTTCACTGCTGTTAGCTATCATTGTTATGATAACCATAGCCACTTTAATGGCCTTGATGATATCTTTGACTTCAACCACGGCTAAACAGACTTCAGATATTTATGTAAGCGAACAAACAAAACTTTTGGCAAAAAGTGCCACTGAGCTGGCACTATTGGCTATATCAGGTCACAACAACAGTGCAAACTGCATAGAAAATATAAATTTTACATATGATACAAATTATGATGTAAACATGAGCCTTTACTACATCGGCAACTCACTTCCCTGCAATGCATCTCATCTACTTGCAAATGCTATCTCAACTCCGGAGTCAAACGGAACTGTCATCATAGATACCTATGTAACTTTTAATGGTTCTAGCGAGCCTATAAGATACCACAGACGAACCATACAAAAGCCATAATTTATACTTTTTTGGGTAAAATTTCATCAGGGGAATGAGGTTCTCCAAACATTTTGATACAAAAGGAGATAAGATGAATGTCAGTATAGTTGGAAAACAATTTGATTTGACTGATGCCATTAAAGATCATATATCAGCAGCTATAAGTTCATTGGAAAAGTACAATTTGGATATAATTTCAGCAAGAGCTGTAGTTACTGCGGATGAAAGAAACGGTAAAAAAGGTTTTAGTGTTGAGTTTGTGATAATGTTACCAAACAAAAACAGTGTAGTCATAAAGCAAAAAGACAAAGATGTCTATGCTGCGGTTGATTTGGCGATAGACAGAGCCCAAAAAGTTTTAAGAAGACACAGTGACAGGACCAAAGAGCATAAAGCCGAAAAACTAGAAGAGATAGAAGCTCAAAAAATCCTTGAAGAAGAGAAAAAAGCATTTGAAGAGTTGGCTGATGAAATCATCCCTATGGAGTTAGACCTATACAAGCCGACTGAACTTGAAGAAGCTCTTGAAAAACTAAAAGAGAGTGATAAACAGTTTTTGGTTTTCAATGATATGGATAACCACATGAGAGTTCTTTACAAAAGAGGTGACGGCAAATACGGCCTTTACTAAGATGATGGGACTTGGGATAACCCAAGTCTCTTTTTAGCCTCTTTTATGATCTCTGCATCTGTTGAGAGATCAGCCCATTTAAGCATTTGCCCACTTTGAATATTCCCTCCGACTACATCTCCGCTTTGACGAAATTTCAAATCAAGCTCGGCTATATCAAACCCGCTTACAGTTTTTGCAAACTCTTTTAATCTTTTGGAATTTTTATCATTTGTATATAAAAAACAGTATCCCTTAAGCCCTGTTCTGCTTACTCTGCCTCGTATCTGATGAAGCGTGGCAAGTCCAAGTCTCTCAGCTCCCACGATTACCACTGTCGTAAGCCTTGGTAGCGAGATGCCTACCTCTATAACCGTAGTAGAGATGAGAATATCACCATTTTGTCTAAAGTCTTCGAGTACTTCATCTTTTTCTTTATCTTTTCCGTAAGTTACATAAACATTTTGATACTTTTTTTGCCAGTAAGCTTTAG
>CAZMKH010000364.1:0-1551 GCA_964566455.1 uncultured Campylobacteraceae bacterium
ATTTTTATCCTTAGACAAATGACATTTTATACATTTGTTTAAAGATTTGTGTTCTTTTATATTTATTTTTGATACTTTTTTTATATCATGGCATTTCCAGCAGTCTTCACCGCAACTTGTTACACCCATATTGACTTTTTCCATACTTTTTTTAGTATGGCATTTTATGCAGGTAGTCAGTATTTTATGTTTGCTGTCCATAGCACCGTTTTTACCGACAAGCTTTGGATGACATTTTATACAATCACTTTCGCATGCATAAAGCGAAATATTCAGCCATACGAATAAACCGCATATAAAAATCAATTTTTTTACCATTTTAATCCCTAGCTTAAAAGATTACCATACTTATAGTATGCCGCACACGCCCCTTCACTGCTTACCATACAGCTTCCAAGAGGTGAGTTTGGCTTACAAGCTTTGCCAAATACTTTACACTCCATCGGCTTTGCCTTTCCTTTTAAAATTTCACCGCAGATACACATTTTATGATCATCTATCTTTTTATCAGGCAATATGTCGGCATAAATTTTTTCGGCATCATACTTAGCATACTCATCTTTTAGCTTTAAAGCACTCTTTTTTATATCCCCTATACCTCTCCATCTAAAGTGGTCTCGTTTTTCAAAATATTTTTCTATAAGCTTTTGTGCGGTTACATTTCCCTCTTTGCTTACCGCTCTTCCATACTCATTTTCTACCTCACATCTACCCTCATTAAACTGCCTGACTATCATCAAAATACTCTGCATCACATCCACAGGCTCAAACCCGCTTACAACTACCGGAGTTTTATAATTTGCAGGAAATTCGTCATATATCTTGCTTCCGGTTATAACACTGACATGACTCGGTCCTATAAAGGCATTTATAGCACACTCTTTATCATCTAGCAAAACCCTCATAGGCTCAGGCACTACTACATGGTTGATATGGAAAAGAAGATTGGTTATATTTTGTTTTATCACACTTTCAAGCAGCGCCGCACTCATGGGAGTAGTCGTCTCAAACCCTATAGCATAAAATATCACTGTTTTATCCGGATTTTCTTTTGCGATTTTTAAACTGTCAAGCGGCGAATAGACAAATCTCACATCAGCCCCGTTCGCTCTGGCATTTTGCAAACTGCCGTTGCTTCCGGGAACTTTTATCATATCTCCCAAAGTTACAAGTATCACATCTTCTTGCATGGCAAGCGTATAGGCATGGTCTATCCTCTCTTTTGGCATCACGCACACAGGACACCCCGGACCATGGATAAAGTCGATATTTTCCGGCAAAAGCTGAAGCAAGCCATACTTCATGATAGTATGAGTATGCCCCCCGCAAACTTCCATGATATTTATCTTTTTATCAAGCTTCTTTGCCTCTTTATCTATCTCTTTAGCCAAAGATTGTATAACTTTGGCATCTCTAAAATCATCATAAAGATTTTTAAGTTTCAATTCATCTGCAATTTTTAATTTTTCATTTTTCATCCCAAAATCCCAAACCTAAATTTTTAATTTTTCATTTTTCATTGTTAATTCTTCACCCTCCCTCTTCTTCTTC
>CAZMKH010000365.1:0-1549 GCA_964566455.1 uncultured Campylobacteraceae bacterium
TTGCAATGCTTTTATTTCAAATCCCTGTGGGTTTTTATGACATTGCTTCGGTATCTTTATTGCTGGTCGAAAGGTAATAATTTCAAATCCCTGTGGGTTTTTATGACATAGCAGTAAAATTTTGAATTTATGACTATTTTATACAAAAAATAGTATGATAAAATATCTTAAAATAAGATTACACTTCATTTACTCCTATCTCATTTTCCCAAAAAATAGGCTTTTTTATTTTCTTAAAAAAAGCTTTAAGAAAGTTTAGCTTGATAAAATGGCTCATAATCGCCATATTCACAAATATTTCTTTTTAATTGGTTTACTTCTCTTCTTATCACTTGTCGCCAAGTTAGTCGCTGTGTGTTGATAGTGATTTGGGAGGTAAGTTTTTTTATCATACCTAGCTCAATAGTTTGTATAGCATCATTTGTAAATCTAAGCCGACCGGCATTGCTCACAAAAGATTTTGATGTGATTTGCTCTTTGTTTAGGAGTGAAAAGATGAGATTGTCACCTATGACAGGTTTGAAAATCTCAGCAATATCGAGATGCAAACTCAAACTTCTATAGTTTGGCTCGTGCAAAAATCCTATCTTTGGGTCAAGTTCAGTTTTATATATTTCACTCAAAACAACATTATAAATCCTCGTATTTACGTATGAAATGAGAGCATTTATCTTGTCTGCCGGAGGTCTTTTGGTGCGAGTTATAAACTTGAAACTTCTTTGGTTTTTGATGATTTTATTCCATGCTTGATAATAGTTTTTCTTGAAACTTCCCTCTACTGCCATTATCTCTTGGATATTTTTTGCTTTTTTCAAGCTATCAAGGTAAACATTTTTATCAAATTCCACACCTCTTTTAATACTGTTATAAGCTCCATTTGTGATTTGCCCTTTTGTTATCTGTTTTGCGATGTACACTCTATGTTTTTCATCATCAAAAGCTCTCAACTGTTGAAGCAACACAAAACCGCTTTTGTTTACAGAGTTTGGAGTATTTGGGAAAAAGTTACCGCGAAAACTTTGATATGGACTAAAAAAATGCAAAAGTATGTTATTGTCTGCAAGAAAAGAGATAGTATAGCTATCAAATTCTACTTTAGCCAAAATATATATTTCATCTACCATATTTATGGGAATGATTTTAGTTTTGATGACTTTGCCATTTTCATTATATTTATCAAAGTAGATATTATTGTCCTGTCTTCTTATACGACCATTACTTAGTAAAAAATGTGTCCTATCACTCTTTTGCATAACTTTTCCTCACTCACTTAACTAAAGAGATTTTCATTTTTATCTACTCCTATGACCTCTCGTCGAGTATAGCTTGACCTGTCAAATTCATATATGATGATAGAATCAAGCTCTTTTTGACACTCTTTTTTAAGCTTTTCTTTTAGCTTTTTTAAATCACTCAGCCTTATTTCTCCCTCAAATACTGAATATTGTACTCTTGGAAGATATTTTTCTACAGTTTTTCGTATCCTTCTTGAGTTGTCTTTTTCTTTTAAACTTTTATCAGCTATATCATAAAATAAAATCACATACAT
>CAZMKH010000366.1:0-1546 GCA_964566455.1 uncultured Campylobacteraceae bacterium
TATATTTTTTTACCCATAGGATAATATATCACCTTCTTTTGAGCATCAGTGATAGCAAAAAGAGAAGTAAACAAAAGTAGAAAAACAACTATTTTTTTCATAGTTCCCCCACATATAAAGTAAGATAAAGATTATACCAAGCAAGTGTTAATTGTTTGTTAATTTTAAGAGTCTTTAACTTAGGGTTAAAAGGAAATAGGTGGTAAGAAATTCCTATATCCTAAACCTAAATCCTACCCGCTAGTCACTAGTCACAAATTACTAATTATTGCATATCAAGATATTTGATAAGTCCTTTTGAAATTCTGGAAAAAGGAAGTACTTTTGTTCCGCCATACTTTGATTCAAAAAGTCTTACTGTTGTTCTGTCCGCTAATGGCACCAAATCATCACCTTTTGGCCCTATAAGTCTACTTCCAAAAACATATAAAGCTTTTTTTGCATCTATGGTTTTGCCTGTAATATAGTCTTGTACAACCATCTTTTTTATATCTTTATCGGTTTTAGCACCATACTCTTCATAAAACCAGGGTCTATAATAAAAATCCATCATACTTTTAACTGAACTAAAATATGCTTTTTTCCCATTTTTTAGCTCAATCATACAAACCAAATTGCCATATTTGTTAACATTCCAGTTAAACAGTGGGTCTCTTGCATCTTTTGGCACCTTAAGCTCACCCGCTTGCATAGAAACCATACCAATTATCAAAAACAAACAAACCAATAAAATTTTTTTCATCTTGCCCTCCTATAAAATATCTTTTTTCTTAAATGAAACAAATCCAAAAATTGCAAATAAAGCCCCGATAACAACAGGATAAACAACTGCATATACAACAAACAGAGTATGTCCCAAATTATCAAGTATGTAGTAGGCTACCGGGCCTATGACAGTAAGCTCCGGGTCAAACAGGCTTATGGCACCTACCCTGAAAACTTCCATAGGGTTTAAAAGTGATATGGTTATGATAAGATTGTCTGAAACTCTGCCTTGAAGCATAAGTCCTATAAGAGCCACATCTATAAAAGCCAACATCACTATCCATACCACAAATGATGCTCCTATGGCAACATCATGGGAGCGAACGATGGAGGATATAAAAAATGCAATCCCCAAAAATGAAAACGACAGACCAAACAAAAGACACGAGTAGAGTATGAGCATATTATATGGCAGTGCACCGCCTTTTAAAACTCCCCAGACTACTCCTAGAAACAGAGCAATGATAACCGGTAAAAAAACTGTCAAAAATCTTCCAAGCATTTTACCCCAGTAGTAAGCTTTTATTGAAATCGGAAATGAAAGCATATATTCAAGTATATTGCTCTCTTTGTCACCTGCTATAGACTTAACTGTGGTAGTGAGAATAAATATGGGAAGTATTATGATAGTTACTTGCATATAAATAAGCAGTATCCTACTCAGCCCGCTAAATCCCATTACAACAGCATTTGTGATACCTGTTATAAAAAACAGAGCCATAAGTCCGCCAAAAACCACACTATATATAAAAAACCATTTTGACTTAATAGACTCTTTAAT
>CAZMKH010000367.1:0-1543 GCA_964566455.1 uncultured Campylobacteraceae bacterium
TATTTTCTTTGATAATTTTCATCTTATTTCTCCTTTTCAAGAAGCAAAGCTCCTTGAAAATTCCTCTCACTAAAGCTTTGCCTTTGGCAAGAGAAATATTTATTATTTTTATTTTCATATAATTTAGTAGAAAAGCATAAATATTTCATTTTTTTCCTTTTATTTGATAATTTTATTGATTTTATTGGAAAATTATTATATCATACATTGCTATAACATTTTATGTATTTGATAAAAAGGATTGAGATTATGAAAGAAGAGTTGGAGCATTTAAAAAATTATACTGTTTTATATGCAGAGGATGAACCGGGAACCAGGGAAAATATATCTGAACTACTTAAAATGATGTTTAAAAAAGTTTATGTAGCAGATAACGGTGATGATGCCTATGAACTCTATCTAAAACATATGCCGGACCTTGTTATCACGGATATAAAAATGCCCGGGCTTGACGGAATAGAGCTGGCAAAAGAGATAAGAAAGATAAGCTCATCAACCCAAATCATTATCATATCGGCCTATACTGATGTTGACTACATGCTAAGTGCTGTTGAACTTTCACTTATAAGATATATCGTAAAACCTCTTACCGAAACCAAACTAAATAAAGCACTGGAACTTTTCTTAAAAAATAAAGAAAAAAGAAAAATCCATGAATTAGAAGACGGATGGAGATATGATGAAGATAAACACATCACCATAGACCCTGAAGGAAATGAATACAAACTTACCAAAAAAGAAGACAGGCTGCTTAAGTTACTTTCCGAAAAAGACAGGACAGTTACTTACAAAGAGATAGAGACTTATGTATGGGGCTATGACAATGCCATGAGTCAAAATGCCTTGAGACTGCTTGCCAAAAATCTCAGAAAAAAACTTCCCGAAGGCTTGGTTAAAAATATACATGCCACAGGATACAGACTGTAAAAGTCGAGATACAATTCCGGCTTTTACAACTTTTATAATCTTTTATAATAATGTATTATAAAAGTTAAAACTTCTATTTTGTTTCAAAATTAAATCTTCTTATTAAAAAAATCACAATTTTTATGCAATTTACATACAATTTACATACAATAATATTACAATTGATACAAAATTTTACAAGGAGTTATTATGAGAAGAACAGTTAAAGCTATAATGATAGCCTCTCTATTGGCATCTAGCGCATTTTCAGCACAGTATGTTTTGAAGTTTTCACATGTTGTCAGCCCCAACACACCAAAAGGTAAGGCAGCTGACTTTTTTGCCAAAAGACTTGAAGAGTTAAGCGGTGGGAAGATAGATGTTCAAGTTTATCCAAACTCTCAGCTGTATAAAGATAAGGCTGTTTTAAAAGCATTGAAACTTAACTCAGTCCAAATGGCATGTCCAAGTTTTTCAAAATTTGGAAGATTTGTTCCTCAGCTTGCACTTTTTGACCTTCCATTCTTATTTAAAGATATGGACCATGTTCATAAAGTACAAGACAGTGAAGTTGGAGCAAAGCTTAAAAATATGGTAACCAAAAAAGGCTATGTGGCACTTGATTTTTGGGATAACG
>CAZMKH010000368.1:0-1503 GCA_964566455.1 uncultured Campylobacteraceae bacterium
ATAGTTGTAGCATCAGTTGCCAAAACGGTAGCTACTTGATTTAGTGCAGTCGGTGTACCGTAGTAGTCGACTTTGACATTATCAAGTATATTTACCGAAACCTTTCCGCTTCTAAGTGTGGTAAAATCTTTTTTTAGAGCCTCTATACTTTTTTGCATATGCTCTTTTGCATTCTCTTTTATCTCATTTAGTGCCATATTTATCCTTTATCAAAAGTTTTGTTTTTATCCTATTTCTTACGCTTATAACAATTCTATTTCTCTGCTTTATAAGTTTTTTATCTACCTCTTCATTGATCAAGCCGTTTTTTACTTTTAGCTTATGCCAACCGTACCCGCTCAAATAGTAACCGGCTGATTTTATATCTTTATCATATAATTTTGCCATAATCTTTTTTAAAATTCCATTTTTCGGGTACTCTTTTGGCTCAATTAAATGAATGCGAAGCTCTTTGTAACTTAAGTCTCTTTTTAAGTTACTTTTTCCCACAAGTGCATTTCTGTCCAAATCATATATGTCACTATATTTGCTTACGGCCCCGATGTTTTGATTGATGATAGCTTTAAAACCAAAACTTTTAGCTAAATTTTTTACTCTTTTGTCATACTCTCCGTAAGGGTATGCAAAATATTTAGGAGTAATACCAAGCCTTTTTTTTATCAATTCAAGACCTTTTTTAAAGTCCTCTTTTAAGTATTTATTACTTTTGTATGTCATGTGAGGATGGGAGTATGAATGAAACTCCAGGTCTCCATACTTTGATATCTCTTTTAATTCACCCCATGAGGTATAATCAGGATATCTATCCTCAGTAGCTTTTACATAAACAAACAGTGAAAACGGATAGTGATACTCTTTAAATACTGCAAGAGCGTTTTGATAAAAACTTTTAAAGTTATCATCTATGGTAAGCACTATCCATTTATCATCTATCTTTTGATGATTTTTCAAGGCATTTACCAAAGTATCAAGCTTTACAATTTTGTAGCCGTTATTTTTAAAAAATTCAAACTCTTTTTTTAACTCTTTTATAGATGTATTGGTTGTTGGATGTCTATTGTCACCAAATCTGTGATATACAAAGATATGAGCATCGCCTAAAAGTGAAGAAAAAGAGAAAAAAAGGGATAAAAAGAGTGTTTTTATCCCGATAAATTTAGAGATATCGTTACTTGGTAGTCGGAGCTTTTGGAGCTTCATTTGTTTTTGTTGCAGTAGGTATAGAAGGTACTACAGGAGCTTTTTTAACAGGTTTTTCAACCTTTATATCTTCTGCCAATGAAGCTTTTTTTGATTTGTTGTAAAAATAACCGAGTGCCAAAGTGTTTACGATAAATAAGAATCCCACAACAAATGTAAACTTTGCCAAAAATCCCGCAGGTCCTTTTGCACCGAAAAGTGACTCATTGCTTCCGCTGTAAGCACCAAGACCTATGGAAGAACTTTTTTGTAAAAGTATGGCGATAGTAAGTATCACGGCAAGAACAAATTGTAAAACCAATA
>CAZMKH010000369.1:0-1503 GCA_964566455.1 uncultured Campylobacteraceae bacterium
AAAGCATATATCAATATCTCCATAGGGTGTGATAAAAAATGTACTTACTGTATTGTTCCGCATACGAGAGGTGATGAGATATCCATACCTCCTTCTATCATCATAAATGAAGTAAAAAAAGCTATAAAAAACGGAGCAAAAGAGATATTTTTGCTTGGACAAAATGTAAATAATTACGGAGTCAGATTCAGTGATAAGACTTTAAATAAGATAGATTTTAGTGATTTGCTTGAAATGGTAAGTGAAGTAGAAGGGGTTGAAAGGATAAGGTTTACTTCTCCTCATCCTTTACATATGGATGACAAGTTTCTAAAAGTATTTGCAACAAACCCAAAAATATGCAAATCCATGCATATGCCTCTTCAAAGCGGATCAAGTGAAATTTTAAAAAGGATGAAAAGAGGCTACACAAAAGAGTGGTTTTTAGATAGAGCATTAAAATTAAGAGATATGGTAGATGATGTTCATATCAGTACAGATGTGATAGTCGCATTTCCGGGTGAGAGTGATAAAGACTTTG
This sequence comes from uncultured Campylobacteraceae bacterium, assembly GCA_964566455.1. GTDB lineage: Bacteria > Campylobacterota > Campylobacteria > Campylobacterales > JALSKU01 > JALSKU01. Next base: position 521 of record CAZMKH010000369.1, read on the forward strand.
AAGATACTTTGGATGTGGTTAATAAGGTCAGGTTCGAGCAAATGTTCTCTTTTAAATACTCTCCAAGACCTCTTACCAAAGCAGCAGAATTTGAAGATCAGATACCAAGTGACATAGCAAACAACAGGCTGAAAACATTGCAGGATTTACATACCGGGATAATTGATGAGATAAGTTTAAAACAGTATGGTAAAACTTTTAAAGTACTTTTTGAAGAGTTAAAAAGTGGCGGTATGATAGCCGGCAGAAGTGATAACAACTTTGTGATTCAGGCCAAAGGAAGTGAAGAGTATTTGGGTAAAACTGTAAATGTTCGCATAACAAATCCAAAGCGTATGGTGCTCTATGGAGAAATAGTTGAGTAAAAAGCTCAAAAGAAAATTTCTCTCTTTGCTTTTGCCGCCTATTGGATATATTTTGATAAGACTGATATATCTGAGCTGTAAAAAAAAGTATTTTTTACCAAAAGAAAAACTTTTAAATAAGCCTTATATCATAGCATTTTGGCATGGAAAACTTTTGATGCAGCCTTTTATATATAATAAGCTAAGAAATAAGCCAAAAGTTGCTACAATGATAAGTGAACATTTTGATGGAGAAATTATATCAAAGATTATCAAATATTTTCACTTTGAGTCTATCAGAGGAAGCAGCAAGAAAGGTGCCATAAAGGTTTTAAAAGAGTCTTTTTCAAAAGTAAATGACGGCTATGATATAGCTATAACTCCGGATGGTCCAAGAGGTCCCAGATACTCTATAGCTGACGGCATAGTATCAATAGCACAAAAGAAAAATTTACAGATAGTTGCCTGTAATTTTTATGCAAGCTCATTTTGGAGACTTAAAAGTTGGGATGGTTTTATGATACCAAAGCCTTTTTCAACTATTTATCTATTTGCGGATAAGCCTTTTTTGGTTAATGGATTGGATAAAGAAAAAGCAAGAAAAAAAATCAAAGAAGCTTTGATGGCAAAGGAAGAAGG